>NZ_JAFIBZ010000011.1:0-145027 GCF_017832375.1 Methylocaldum sp. RMAD-M
ACCGTGCTGGCCCGCATCGCCGAGCATCCCGTCAATCGAATCGACGAGTTCCTACCCTGGAACCTGGCCGATCAGGTGACGGAACTGACCCAGCCCATCGCGGCTTGACGCCGTCAACACGGTAAGGCTCGGACGCTTACGCTGCAACGGCACGGCGCGGGCGAGCACCTAAAACCTCTGGCGCTGCCGGAAATCGATGTGGATCTCACGGAGGTGCTGGATTGACCGTAGGGTCGGCTGTCTCAAGCGATGTGTTGATGGGCATGCTGGCGCTTCGCCCATCCTACTACTGTCTCAATTTTTTAGGCGGATCGAGGCCGTCAAGTCTTCGTCGGCAAGGGATTGCCGACCTACGATCTTCCTTCTCGACACGAACAGGTAAACCGGGGTGAAAAACGCTCTAATCCAATGCCCGGTTGAGCGAGACGGCGGGCTCGACAAGGCGTCCGGTGACGTATTTGTGAAGTATGCTGGCCATCAGTGTCTGATTGGGATTCCCTCTTCCGCGGCCTTCCCCTGAACGTCTTCGAGATCACGGGACGAGACACGTATATTGACGCGCTTGTCCGTGGCAAGCGAAGCGAAGGTAGTCGATGCATGGCGCGCGATTTCCTCCGTGAGATTGGGCACGGATCGCCACTCTTCCCTTTCGAAGGAAGCCAGAATTTCTTCTTCGAGTTTACTTTCCTGATTCATTTCAGAAGAGTTGAAGGCAGCTCCGCTGTTCCGGCGCCACGATGCTCTTTGGTTCGCTGTTCTGAATAAAAAGTGGGTGTCCCTTTATTTTGCTGTCTGCGGCAGCAGTCGGCGCAACGACTCGACGACCCGGTCGCGATCATGCGGGGCGAGTTTTCCCGCTTTTCGTATAACCAGTCGCTCGTCGAGCGTAAAAAGCTTCATTCGCACCAGGGAGGCCGAGGGCAAACCCGCACTGTCCAAATCGGCAATTTCCACATCCAGCGGCCATTCCGAATTCTTCGCGCTGGTAATCATGGCCATTGCGGCCTGGCCGACTTGCGCATTGAATCCACCTCCATCGGATAACACCAGTGCCGGCCTCCGTTTGGTAGTCGAGCGGTCGGTAAAGGGAAAAGGCACTACCACGACATCAAAAGCCTCAAAGGTCACGATAGGCCTCTTCGTCCGCCTCCGACATCCATTCGCCCAATGTCCCTTCAAGCGCTCGCGCAAAAGCAATATCGACCGGGCTGGCTTTACGCAAACGCACCTCATCCCCGTCAATATCGAACGCAACAATATCCCCCGCGCGCAAGTGCATGACCTTGCGGACGGCTTCCGGAATCGTGGCCTGATACTTGGAAGTCAGTTTGCTGGTTTCAATCCGCATGAATGTAAGCTCCGACGTGCAGTAATACGGTAATACTGGCCCGAAGGGAGGCGGATGTCAAGCTGAGCACGCGGAGTCTCGAAGGCGCATCCCTGTTTCCGGCACCACGATGCTCTTCGCGTCACGGTTCTGGAGGGGTGTCCATTCTTTGTTCGGAGGTGCTTTAAACGCCGTCGTGCTGGCGAGATTCCGCTGGCCAAAAGCCCGCGTTGCTCAGCCATGGATTGAAACCCGTCCCGAGGAACTGTTAGACGCCGTTTTCCATCGATCCCTTGCGTTGAGGAGGTCCAATCGTTATGGAAATCGTCATTCGCGTCTTGCCCGGAGACGATTTCTTTCTGGAACTCTGGTTCGATAAGCGCCACGCCACATCAGCAGTTCTCATTTTGAAGAGTATGGAAAATCAATGACTCGACTAAAGCTCAGAGTGGCGGCCTCCATCGATCAGCACCAATCCGTCATGTCGGCATGACGAGCCAAAACCATGTCAATCTTCTACTAACGCTTGATTATAAATGGAAGTCCAAAATGAGAATTGCCGCCGCCTCTTGCGCGCCTAAGTTTGGCCTATTCCGTTCCTATGGAGGATCGTCATGAATACCAATGCGGAGTCGTTTCCGCGCCGTCACCGGATCACCGTCGAGGACTACCATCGCATGGGCGAAGCCGGCATTTTTTCCGAGGATGACCGGGTGGAGCTCATCTAGGGGGGAATCATAGATATGGCGCCGATTGGTAGCAGGCATGCAAATACCGTAGACGAATTTATTCAACTGATCGCAAGACAATTACCCAAAAATGGACGTCTACGTGTGCAAAACTCCGTATCACTCAACGATGGGAGTGAGCCTCAGCCGGATATCGCAACTGTGGCCAATCGCAAGTTAGTCGGTGCGTGCTTTCCTGGCGACCTGGGCTGAACGACGCGTTGGGCTCGGTGGCGTTTCGACAAGGCGCCCCGTGACGTACTTGTGAAGTACGCTGGCCATCAGTATCTGATAGGGGATTCCTTCTTCCGCGGCCTTTGCTTGAATATCTTCGAGATCACGGGATGAGATGCGTATATTGACGCGCTTGTCCTTGGCAAGCGAAGCGGAAGCTATCGATGCATAGAGGGTTTTCATACCTACTGTGCGGGCACGCTCGAGTAGGTCGGGAATCCCTTCCAATCGCAAACGGTCGCTTTAGTCGCGACCCTTCCAATCGCAAACGGTCATCCGGGGAGCACCCGGACGACCCTTCCAATCGCAAACGGGCCTTTAATCGGCCCCTTCCAATCGCAAACGGCGTCTTCGGGAAGGGCGTGGCCGGCGCTCCCGGCCAGGCCGTTTGCGATTGGAGCGCCGAAGCCGCCCTTCCCGACGGTGCAGTTGGGCCAACGGGTTCGTCGGCAAAGGATTGCCGACCTACGAATGCTTGAATCAATTCACCCGAGCCGAAGGCGCCGACGACGTCCGCCAAGCCTGTTTTGCGATACGAGCGAGATGAAAACGCCCTCCATGAGATTGGGCACGGATCGCCACTCTTCCCTTTCGAAGGAAGCCAGAATCTCTTCTTCGAGTTTGCTTTCTTTATCCATTTCAAATGTCCTCTGTCAGATATTTGCGGGTCGCTTTCTGATGCACGCGTTCTGCCAAGTCGCAACGACTGGGCAGGGGTATCTCCGAGGATGAAGTCTTACTTTCGAGGGTGAATGCTGCAGGTTAATCCGTCGACGGTGGGCGTAATATCGCGGGGTTCCACCGGACGGAGAAAGCCGGGCGAGACAGTCCAACGATGGCCATCGTCGGTCACCACGGTTACGCTTTTCTTATTGTAGCGTACCAGCGTTCCCGTAATACGGCGAAAGTCGTCGGTATCGAAGCAGACGCGGGCGCCGATCGAGAACTTCAGCATGGTGGCGTGCGCCCGCATCTGCTGGAGAAAGCGCAGGCGCTCGACGATCCGGCGGTTGAGGTCGATGAGTTCGGCCTCGGTGAACTGATCAATGTCTATGGTCATGGAGGGTTACGGGATTCGGTGTGAAGCGACGGTTCTGAGGTTTGGGGTTGCCACCACCAGGGTAATCATTCGTCGAGTTGCCGATGAGGCCCGTAGGCAACCGGATCAGGATATCCCTCATATCGGCTCTGCAGAAAATTACGCTTAGGGAAACTCTGGACAAGCTGATGCCGTTGCCGTTGCCGTTGCCGTTGCCGTTCATGGTTCGACAGGCCCACTACAAACGGAATCAACGCTTTACCGTTCGTCCTGAACCCGTCGAAGGACCTGAGCAGAACTTCCTCAAAAATACGGAGCAAAACATGACCGCTCAACGCAAAGCTTCGTCCGGCGTTGTTGCGAACAACACCTGTTCCGACCAGCGCAGCAGGGTATCGCCGTCGGCCTGCTCGATGAGTCGACGATGTTTCTTGCTGAGTGGACCGAATTTGCGGGTCATCAGACGAAGCAACAATTCAGCCTGTCCTTCCTGCCTGCCTTCTTGTCTTCCTTCCTGTCTGCCTTCCTGTCTGCCTTCTTGTCTTCCTTCCTGTCTTCCAATAAACAATCCTTGCTGCCGACCTTGTTCGATGTAACGGTCTATAAAAGTGGGCATATAGTCCTCCAGGTTGGCAATGTCGGTGAGCAATTCGCGAATGTCGTTTTCTTCCAATATTGGATTCGCTTGCACATAGTAGCGCAATACTACTTCCAACATTTCAAGAGTGGTATCTCGATTCAGGATTTCCCGAACTAGGGGAAGAATGCCTGCCAGCGCCTGCTTCGGATTCGGGTCGAAGATGTGCTTGAGAGCGAGGAGCACCAGGCGGCTCAGCACCGCGTCGCGGACTTTCGCCGGTTCCGGCAGGGTAAGGTCGCACAGCTCGTAGTGGAAATCCGGCACATAGAACGCTAAGTCTTCGTCCAGCACGCCGAACAGGGCATGGAAACGGTCCGGTATCTGCCAGCGCTGCTGGCCATGATAAAGCACCAGCGGCACGATAGGCGGCAGATACTCGCCGGGCTTTTGCTTACGGTGCAGCTCCCAAATACGCACTTGATAACGCAGCAATTGGAGGGCCACCCAGGTGTCCGAATGACTTTTGTGCTCTACCAGCAGATAAATCTTGATTTCCCGATTGCGATGGCGGGCGCTGTACAGCAGGTCGGAAAAATGATGACGCAGGGCTTTTTCCACGAAGCTGTCCTTAGCGATGGCGAGACTCGCCCAATCGATGCGGTCCGCAACGGCCGTGGGCAGATAGTTCCGCAAAAAGCCCTCCGCCACGTCGCGACGGGAGAAGGTTTCGCGGAAAAAACGGTCATGTGGATCGGTAAAAGGCTGGGCCATGGGGCGGTATTATAGCGCTCGCGCGGAATGGTGCTCAGACCCCATGCGCGACGCTTTAATCGCGATCCTTCCGAGCCACATTGGTCGCCAAAGGATTGCTGACCTACGGCTGTTTGAACCAGTAACGATCCACCGGCAAAGCCGGTGGCTTTCGACGGCTGACCCTTCGAAGGGGCCTGACCGCCGTCGGATAAAAGCCATCTCGTCACCCCGGCAGGGAAGGGTGGCTTCGGTGCTCCAATCGCAAACGGTCATCCCAGGAGCGCTGGGATGACCCTTCCAATCGCAAACGGTCGCTTTAGTCGCGACCCTTCCAATCGCAAACGGCCTGGCCGGGAGCGCCGGCCACGCCCTTCCCGAAGACACCGTTTGCGATTGGAATGCCGGGGTCCAGACGCTATGGATGGCAGAGGCCTCTCACTTCCTTGTGCACTGGATTCATGCCGCACAGTCCCTGTGCGGCACCCTACGGGCGCTTCGCGTGCAAATCGGCCTCGCCACGCTACGCCGTCCCGCTTCGCTCGCGAGTCCTGGGCAGTCCTTCCCTGGCCTGCCCGCTCGCCGCATTGCGCCTCGCCCTGCCGATTTGTCCGGCACAAATTTGCCAGGAGCAAATTTGGACGTGCGGAGCACGGTCCGTAGGACGAACCCCAGGGATGGGGTGAGCAATCCCTGCCGGAATGACGGCTTAAGGAAGCTCTGATTAAGTCCTTCGACAGGCTCAGGACGAACGGTAAGGTATTGATTCCGCTCATGGTGAGCTTGTCGAACCATAATCGAAATCCACTTACTCAGAGCTTCCTTAACTTAATGGCATTGCGGCAGAGCCGGGGGTTTTCCCGCGATAAATAAGCCCTCACCCAACCATATCCCAACGGGAGAGGGTTCTTTCGGAGCTTTCCCCAACGCACTTCGGTCTTCTTCCTCGATAGACGTGTTTCAGGCGTTACACTACCTTTACAAATCTGATAAATGCAAACTCCGCCCCGCCTTCCTCTTACCAATTTAGATGGAGACCCTTCATGTTTCGTCGATCGGCGCTGTTGCTCCTTCCGCTTCTGCTGTTCACGGTCATCGCCCTAGCCGATCCGCTCCCGGCGGATTCGGTCCCCGACTCTCTCAAACCCTGGACCGACTGGGTCTTGCGCGGCCACGAGAATCGATTTTGCCCACAAGTACAAGGCAACCCGGAGGAACGGCGCTGCATTTGGCCGACGAGTCTCGAATTGGTTTTGGACGATCATGCCGGCCGGTTCGCGTTGAAGGCTCGCGTTTACGCGGAGAGCTGGTTGCCGCTTCCGGGCGGTGTCGAGCATTGGCCGCAACAGGTGGAGGTGGATGGAAAACCGGCCGTTGTCGCAACGGTCGAAAATAGCCCCGGAATCCGCCTCACTCCGGGAGAGCACTCCGTCAAGGGCAGCTTTGTTTGGGACCGCCTGCCGGAAAATCTCGCGGTGCCCACCGACACCGGCATCATTTCTTTGATCGTCAAGGGGCAATCCGTCCCCTTCCCTGCCTTCAACGAACAGGGACAATTGTGGATCTACCGCGAGGCGTCCGACGATACGGGGCCATCGGCGAGAGCCGAGACCGTCGACGTGCAGGTTTACCGGCGGATCATGGACAACACCCCGCTGCGCGTGGTGACGCATATCGATCTTGATGTGTCCGGCAGACAGCGCGAGATCGTTCTCTATGGGGCTCTTCCGCCCGATTCGATTCCCTTGCAGGTTTCATCTCCCCTGCCCGCCCGTCTTGAGCCAGACGGCAAGCTGCGTTTGCAGCTTCGTCCGGGGCACTGGACCGTTCAACTCGCCGCCCGCTTTCCGGGGCCGGTCGAGTCGCTTCGGCGGCCTCTAAGCGGCGAGCCCTGGCCTGCGGAAGAAATCTGGGTTTTCGACGCTCGGCCGCAATTGCGCGTGGTCGAAATCGAGGGCGTTCCCGCCATCGATCCGCGCCAAACCAATCTTCCGGATGAATGGAAGTCGCTTCCTGCCTACCGGATGGAATCCGGCGCCACGATGAATCTTAAGCTCATCCGGCGCGGCGATCCGGAACCGGAACCCGACAGCCTTACCTTGCAGCGGCGCATCTGGCTGGATTTCGATGGAGGCGGCTATACGGTGAACGATCTCGTCGGCGGGCGCATGACCCGAGATTGGCGGCTGAACGTTCGGCCGGGCGTCGATCTGGGACGTGTCGCCATCGACGGGGAGCCACAATCGATCACGCGCGAGGACGACACCGGCGCGGTCGGCGTCGAGGTCCGGCGCGGGGCGGTCGATCTTTCCGCCGACAGCCGGATCGACGGAATCCGAACGCTCTCGGCGACCGGCTGGAACAAGGATTTCCGAAGCGTGAGTGCCGAACTCAATCTTCCTCCTGGATGGCGTTTATTCGCCGCGACCGGCGTGGATCACGCACCGGGCACCTGGGTCGCGGAATGGACGCTGCTCGATCTGTTCGTGGTGCTTATCACGGCCATGGCGGTAGCGCGATTGTGGTCCTGGCCGTATGCCGCCTTTACGTTGGTTGCCCTGGCGCTCCTCTGGCACGAGCCGGGCGCGCCGCGTTACGTCTGGCTCAACATTCTGGCGGCGGCGGCCTTGCTGATGGTTTTGCCGGAAGGAAAGATCGCTTCGGCCGTTCGTATTTACCGGAATCTGGCCGTGCTGGCGCTGATTCTGATTGCCATCCCATTCATGGTCGATCAGGCCCGATTCGCGCTTTATCCGCAACTGGAACAGCCCTGGATCGCGATGCCGTCGACGACCGCCCCTTCCGAGTTTCGAAGACAGGCGGAAGAGCCCGTGGAAGCGCCGCAAACCATGGAGTCGTATGCACCCCGGTCGAAGCTGTATAAGCGAGGCGCGCCTCCGGCTGCTCCGTCCGCGGCGGATTTAGGCGGCAGAGCTTTCAAGGAGACCGATCCCAATGCGATCACCCAAACTGGTCCTGGTCTCCCGGAATGGCAGTGGAAATCGATTCCGCTCGGCTGGAGCGGTCCCGTTCTCCGCGATCAGGAAATCGGCCTGGTGCTGCTCTCACCGGCGGTCAATTTGCTGCTGAACTTTCTGCGTATTGCGGTGTTGATCGCGTTGGCCGTGCTGTTTCTGGGCGGACGGCCACGTTTTCGTCCCTTTGCCCCTCATGCGGCCATGCCGCTGTTATTGCTTCCCTTGCTCTTGTTCATACCGGATGCCAAGGCGGATTTTCCCGATCCGGCTTTGCTGGAGGAACTGAAGACGCGCCTGCTCGCACCTCCGGATTGCCTGCCGCAATGCGCCGAGATCCCGCTGCTCAAAATCGAAGCCAAGGGCTCGCAGTTGCGGCAAACCCTGGAAGTCCACGCTCAGGAACTGATCGCCCTGCCCTTGCCGGTAAACGCCGCACAGTGGACGCCCTCGAAAGTCGAGGTCGACAACGTGCCGGCGGAGGGTTTGTTCCGCAACCGGGATGGCGCGCTCTGGCTGGCCCTGATGCCGGGCCGTCATGTCGTCACGCTTTCCGGAATCTTGCCCTCGCGCGATCAGATGCAAATCCCTCTGCCGCTCAAGCCCCGGCGAGCCGAGGCTTCGGGCGAAGGCTGGCGGATCGAAGGCATTCGCGAAAACGGCGTTCCCGACGTTCAATTGCAGCTCGTGCGGGTCTCGAACGGCGACCGGCCCGCGGAGGCACTGCCGGCGCTGGAATCCCGGCCTTTGCCGCCGTTTTTGGAGGTCGAGCGCACGCTCAAGATCGGCTTGGACTGGCGCGTGGTCACGGTGGTGCGCCGCGCTTCGCCGCTGGATCGTCCGGTGGTCGTCGGCATTCCGCTCATCGAGGGAGAGTCGGTCGTCACGCCGGGACTGCAAGTCGACGACGGCAAGGTAATGGTCAATCTATTGCCGGGTCAGCATGCAACCAGCTGGGAATCGGTTCTGGCGAAAAGGCCCGCTATCGGTCTAAAGGCTCCGGATACCACCGAGTGGATCGAGATCTGGCGCGCGGACATCAGCCCGATCTGGCACATGCGCCCCGAAGGACTCGTGGTCATCCATCATCAGGACGCGGAAGGCAACTGGCTGCCGGAATGGCGTCCCTGGCCCGGCGAATCCGTTACGCTTCACTTGACTAGGCCTCAAGGTGTACCCGGCAATACGCTGACCATGGACCGCAGCCGGTTGGAATTGAATCCAGGGCTGCATGCCACGGACGCCACCCTGACGCTTAGCCTGCGAAGCTCGCAGGGCGGGCAGCATACGGTAAAACTTCCCGAGAATGCCGAACTTCAATCCGTGACCATCGACGGCGCGATGCAGCCGGTCCGGCAGCAAGAACGGCTGGTTTCGCTGCCGATTCATCCGGGCGAACAGACCGCGACTCTGGTGTGGCGCGACGGAACCGGGATTCGTAGCCGTCTGGTCTCCCCCGAAATCGATCTCGGCGCCCCCAGTGTGAACAGCGCGATTACCTTTTCGCTGGGACAGGACCGTTGGGTGCTGCTGACGGGCGGCCCGCGCTTCGGTCCGGCGGTGTTGTTCTGGGGCGTGCTCATCGTGATCCTATTGCTTTCGGTGGCATTGGGAAAACTGCCGTTGACGCCGGTCAAGGCTTGGCAATGGTTTCTGCTGTTGATCGGCCTCAGCCAGATTCCGGTGGTCGGCGGCATCGTCGTGGCCGGCTGGCTGCTGGCCTTGGGATGGCGGGCGAGCGCCGGACAAAAACTGGACGATACCCGATTCAACCTGCTCCAAGTCGCACTCGCCGTTCTGACCTTGGCCGCCCTCTCTCTTTTGCTGGAGGCGGTTCGGCATGGACTGCTGGGACTGCCCGACATGCAAATCGCCGGCAACGGCTCCGGTCCGTACGAGTTGAACTGGTATCAGGACCGCAGCGGCCCGGCGCTTCCCCGTCCCTGGATCGTGTCGGCGCCCCTCTGGGTGTATCGCATGCTGATGCTGGCCTGGGCCTTGTGGCTGGCCTATACGCTGCTGGATTGGTTGCGCTGGGGATGGAATTGCTATGCCTCGGGAGGCTTATGGCGCCCGCGGAAAAAGAAGGAAAAAGCCGAGCCGGCGAAGCTGGGGGAACCGGGACAGCCTGGTTGATACAGCTATTTGCCTATGGTTCCGAGTTGCCGGGAACGGGGCTGAAACCTTAGAGCGTTTTTCACCGCCATATAGCGGCGTGGAATTGGTCTGATTCGTAGGTTGGCAATCCTTTGCGGACCATCTTGTCGGGAAAGGATTCCCGACCTACTTCGAACGGTTACGCTGGGTCCTAAACTCCTGTTTGGGACCCCATATCTTGAAGCTAGAGCTTCTGAGGTAGGGCTCCGCAGCGAGAGCTTGGGAGCCAGGAAAGACCGGGGTTTCGTAGGGTGGGTTAGGCGCACTCCGGCGTCGACCGGCCGTGGATCACGGCGCTTCGCGTGCGCCGTAACCCACCGGAGCAACGTTCGATGGCCTTGCCGCTTCGCTTTGGTGGGTTACGGTGCGCGCCTGACTCGCCGAGCGACACGCGGATGGATGGACGCGCACCTAACCCACCCTACGATCGGCAGGCAGGTTTCGGGACGTCCGTCTTAGCGGACGCATTACGAACCTTCTTCACCATGCCATTGCCCCCGCGGACAGTTGGCAACCCCGCCCGGCCCCTTTCGGTCATAGTGTCCACCGCCAGCCAGAAACGCTTCAGGATCGCGTTTCTTTCCATCATGATTTCGTGGCGTGCTCCTTTCAATAGCTGCAGCCGTCCGTTCGGCAGTCGGCGCGCGAAGCGTTTGGCCGCGTCGGCATCGACGATCCGGTCGTCGTCGCCGATCAGGATGGTCACCGGCACGTCGATGGACTCGGGGATTCCGCGAGCATTGAGCTTGGCGATCGAGGCGAATGCCGAACGTACCCAGCGATACGTCGCGCCGCGGCGCTCCAGCAGCGGATTGGATTTGACGAGTTCCGGCAAAACCCGGAAGCGTTCGGGATCGCTGGTCAGGGCATTGCCTTCAAACCGCCGCAATGACGGGAGATGATGCCGTTCCCCGGGGGCCTGTAAGTCCGCGAATCCCATGCCGGCGACGGCGCCGACCAGTATGGGCGCGAACCAGCGCGGCCAGCCCTTGGTTTTGAGGTCGATCATGGGCGCGCAAAGCAGTGCGCCGTCGACTTTCAAGCGCCGTTCGGCCATGAACCGCAAGGCGACATGCCCGCCGGTGGAATGGGCGATGACATATCGGTTGGCTTCCGGAACGCACCACACTTCCCGGATGAACAAGGCGATGTCTTCCAGATAATCGTCGAAGGATGTCACGTCGACTTTTTTCCGACCTTTCGAGAAGCGGTCCGACATCCCCTGTCCGTGCCAGTCGAACGAATAAACATAAAGGCCCCTGGCGGTAAGGCCTTCGACGATTTCGCGATATTTCTCCAGACATTCGGCACGGCCCTGAAGCAGCAGCACGGATCCCCGTTTCAACGCATGGGCGGGGCGAGCGATACCGTAGCGGATGGTCGCTCCCTCGGCCGTCCGCAAATTCCCGACGAAGTCGAATGGCGTGGCGAACGGAAACGTACGCGTTGATCGCTTCGCCGGATGGGCAACGAATAAAGGTGGCTCTCCGTAGGAAGGAAATGATGTCGTGGCCACGATGATTCTTCCGCTGTTCGAGTGTCAAACTAGTGTTAAGGTAAAAGCCTGCCACAAGCCTGAATGACGGACCGGTGGCAACCGTCCCTATAAATGAAAATTAACCCGCCGTACCCCGGCGCCAGAAAAGGTGCAGTCTCATGGACTCCATTCACAGAAACCGTCTGAGTTCCGAAACCAGTCCCTATTTGCTGCAACATGCCGACAATCCGGTCGACTGGTACCCTTGGGGCGACGAGGCGCTCGAAAAAGCCCGCAAGGAAGACAAACCGATCTTGCTGTCCATCGGGTATTCGGCCTGCCACTGGTGCCACGTGATGGCTCATGAATCGTTCGAGGACGAGGCGACCGCGGCGGTGATGAACGAGCTGTTCGTCAACATCAAGGTGGATCGCGAGGAACGGCCGGATTTGGACAAGATCTATCAGCTAGCGCATCAAATTATCGCCCGCCGTCCCGGCGGCTGGCCGCTGACCATGTTTCTCAATCCGCACAATCAGTTACCGTTCTTCGGCGGCACCTATTTCCCGAATACCGCTCGCTATCAGTTACCGGCATTCCGTTCCTTGCTGGCCCAGGTTGCCGAATACTATCGCCGACACAAACAAGATCTCGAGGACCACGGCAAGTCTTTTGCCGACATCCTGCAATCCATTAGACAAGCAGAAGGCTCGGAAGCTCCGGATGCCGGTGTCCTTATCCGGGCGGAGCGCGAGTTGGAAGCCAATTTCGACAGCGTCAACGGCGGATTCGGCGATGCGCCGAAGTTTCCCCAATTGTCCAATCTCGAATTTCTGCTGCGTTTATGGGGCCAGAACCCGAACGAGCATGCATCCGCTCTTCGCATGGTGACGACGACGCTTACCAAGATGGCGGAAGGCGGGATTTACGATCACATCGGCGGCGGGTTCGCCCGCTATTCGGTAGACACCGCTTGGGAAATTCCCCATTTCGAGAAAATGCTGTACGACAACGGCGTTTTTTTGTCTCTGTATGCCGAGGCTTGGCGAGCGACCCAAGATCCTTTGTTCCGGAAGGTCTCGGAGGAGACGGCGGAATGGGCCGTACGGGAGATGCAATCGCCTGAAGGCGGTTTCTATTCGAGTCTGGACGCGGATTCCGAGGGTGAGGAAGGCAAGTATTACGTTTGGAATCGGGCGGAAATAAAAGACCTTCTTTCGTCCGAGGAATATGCGGTCGTGGAGCTCCATTACGGTCTGGATCGAAGCCCCAATTTCGAGGGCCATTGGCATCTGCACGTGGAAACGCCGCTTCGGGAGGTGGCCGCCCGTTTGGGCATCGATCAGGCGGAAGCCGAACGCCGACTGGCATCCGCGCGCGCTACCCTATTCCAGGCTCGCGAAAAGCGGATCACGCCGGGACGCGACGATAAGGTGCTGACGGCCTGGAACGGCTTGATGATCAAGGGACTGGCTTCCGCCGGCCGGTTGCTGGAGCGGAAGGATTGGATCGACGCGGCGGACCGGGCCTTCGAGTTTTTGCGCCGGGAGCTATGTGTCGAGGAAAGCCGGCTGCTGGCGACTTACAAGGATGGCAGAGCCCATTTGAATGGGTATTTGGACGACTACGCGTTTCTGCTCGACGCCGGTCTGGAACTCCTGCAATGCGAGTGGCGAACGGAGCGCCTCGATTGGCTCTCGAAGCTGGCCGACCAGCTTCTCGCCCGTTTCGAAGACCGGGAACAAGGCGGAT
The DNA here is from genome assembly GCF_017832375.1 of Methylocaldum sp. RMAD-M. Lineage (NCBI taxonomy): Bacteria > Pseudomonadati > Pseudomonadota > Gammaproteobacteria > Methylococcales > Methylococcaceae > Methylocaldum > Methylocaldum sp. RMAD-M. The sequence goes on from NZ_JAFIBZ010000011.1 coordinate 13,020, forward strand.
TTTTCTTCACCTCGGACGATCACGAAGAACTGATCCAGCGGCCGAAAACGCTCATGGACGAATCGATGCCTTCGGGTAACGGCGTTGCTGCGCTGACCTTGCTGCGCCTCGGCCATCTGGTGGGCGAGTACCGCTACACCGAAGCCGCGGAACGTACGCTGCGGGCTGCCATGCCGTCGGTGCGCCAATATCCCCATGCCCACGGTGCCTTGCTGAATGCCATGCTGGATTGGCTATATCCGCCGCAATTCATCGTGCTGCGAGGAAGGCCGGAAGCTTTTCGGCCTTGGATCGATGCGGTCCGTGATACGCCGGCTGCCGGCGCGCAGCGCCTGGCGTTCGCGATACCCGCCGAGGAAAAGTCCTTGTCCGGCACTTTGGCCGAACGCAAGGCGGAGACGGGGGAAATCGCTTATGTGTGTTCGGGCATGACATGCCTCGCACCGATCCGCGCCTTGCCGGAGTTCATAGATTTTCTGAGAACGCCTATCGGGGCGACGTTATAGAGCGGGCTGGGTCTAATCGGATATGGTTGTTTGCTGGTGGACAAGTATTGCGTAGGTCGGCAATCCCTTGCCGACGGAGCCGCATGTCGGGAAGCTGCGTCGGGAAAGGATTCCCGACCTACCTCGCTGGTGGACAAGTATTGCGTAGGTCGGCAACCCTTTGCCGACGGAGCCGCATGTCGGGAAGCTGCGTCGGGAAAGGATTCCCGACCTACCTCGCGGTGCCGGTTCGTAGGTCGGCAATCCCTTGCCGACGGAGGCGCATGTCGGGACGCTGCGTCGGGAAAGGATTCCCGACCTACCTCGGGCGCTACGCCAAACCGGAAAATGCTCTAGCACGCCCTTGCGTGGACCCAGCACCAAACTTATCGGGAGTGTGTCATAAGCACGTTTTCGTCAAGTGAAGAAAATTAGGAGCAACCCCCATACCGTTTCATCGATAGCCGAGCTCAAGCCGGGGTCCTCCGCTGTCTATCGGCCCGATGCCGAGACGGAATCGCCGGTGGAGGAGCGGCTTTACGTTCGAGGGGATGAATTTTTCATCGATCTGGTGCGCGACATCAACGCGGCCGTCCGCGAGGTTCAGCTCGAGACCTATATTTTCGAACTGGACGCCGTCGGGCGCGCCTTCATTGCCGCGATGAGCCATGCCCATCAGCGGGGTGTCAGAGTCCGCTTCCTGGTGGATGGCGTGGGACTGCCGCTTGCCGGAGGCCGCTTGCTCGCCGCGCTCGAGGAGTCGGGATTTCCGTTCCGGATATTCCATCCGATTCCGTGGTTTTTCCGTCATTGGCGGCACATGGCGGGTGGCCGGGCGGTGCCGCCGCAATTCTTGCAGCTATTGACCCGGCTCAACAACCGCAATCACCGGAAGGTCTGCACAATAGATCGAAGGATCGCCTGGATCGGCAGTTTCAATGTCTCCGCGCTACATCTTCCGGTCGCGCACGGCGGAGAAGAATGGAGGGACACGGCGGTTCGCATCGAGAACATCGACACCCGGCCGCTCGAACAGGCGTTCCGGCGCGCATGGAATCCTTGGCGCTGGCATCCTCTCCGACATCGAACGTCACTGCGGTCTCCCTTCCGTCTGAACGACACCCGGCGCCAGCGCCGCGCACGCACGAGGGAGCTCCTGCGGCGGATCGGCCGAAGCAAGCGGCGAATCTGGATCACCAACGCGTATTTCGTTCCGGACGAGCGTCTTCTGCACGAGATTAACCGAGCCGCGAAGCGAGGGGTCGACGTTCGCATCATTCTCCCGTCGATATCCGACATCTTTTTCATGCCATGGACCTCGGCGACGTTCTACGGCAGTCTGCTGGATCACGGGGTGAAAATTTACGAGTATCAGCCGGGCGTTCTGCACGCCAAGACCATCATTATCGACGAGTGGATGACGGTGGGTTCGAGCAACATGAATTCGCGGAGTCTACGGCACGATCTGGAAGTCGATTACGTGCTGCGTCAAGCCGGTACGAAGGCGGCCCTGGCGTCTGCGTTTCTAAGGGATTTGAAGCACTCCAAGGACGTATCGCCCGAGGCTTACCCGAACCGGCCGTTATGGCAGCGCTTTCTGGCGCATTTGGTTCTGTTCGCGAAGTATTGGATTTGAAAGGGCAGTCGTCGGCAAAGGATTGCCGACCTACGTCTGCGCCGCCAAGTAGGTCGGGAATCCTTTCCCGACGCAGCGTCCCGACATGCGGCTCCGTCGGCAAGGGATTGCCGACCTACGAACCGGCTACAACTGGGCCGCCCTGTAGGTCGGCAATCCTTTCCCGACGCAACAGGTTCGTCGGCAAGGGACTGCCGACCTATATCTACACCTGTAGGGTGCAGCGGGTGGACGAACCGCACCGATCACGACCGGCGAGATTCCTTGTCGCCGAAAATTGGTCGGCGCGTTCCGCGCACTTCCCGGAGCCGGGCTTACACGCTACCGCAGCAAGCGCCTCATTCCTCAGAACGTACCTTAAGCCATTCGGCGATCGCCGGCGGGATGTCCTTCTGCGAGCGGCTGCTGACGTAGATCCCGATATGGCCGCCCTTGAAAACGATCGTGCCGTAATCCTTGGTGCCGACGTATTTCTCCAAAGGAATGGAAGCCGACGGCGGAACGAGATGGTCTTCGGTGGCGTAGACATTCAGCACCGGCATCTTGATCTGCTTGAGATCGATGGTCCGCCCGCCGATTTTCAAGGTTCCCTTGATCAACCGGTTTTCCTGATAGAAGCATTTGATGAACTGCCGGAACAGTTCGCCGGGCTGATCCGGACTATCGAAAATCCACTTCTCCATGCGCAGGAAATTCTTGAGGCGGTCCTCGTCCTCCAGAATGTCTGCCATATCCACGTATTTCTGGCCGGTCAGCCGGAACGGCTTCAAGGACAGGAAGCTCCAGTTGAGCAGCTCGCCGGGAATATTCCCCAGGGTATCGACCATGAGGTCCACATCGAGATCGCGATACCAGTGGCTCAATGTGTTGTCCGGCGTGTGGAAGTCGACCGGGGTCACCATGGTGATCAAATTGCGCACCCTTTCGGGGTGCAGGGCCGTATAGCACAGGCTCAGGGTGCCGCCTTGGCAGATCCCGAGCACGTTGATGCTGGGCAGGTCGTGCTGTTTGCAGACGAAATCGACACACCGGCGTATGTACCGGTTGACGTAGTCCTCCAGGTCGAGAAACCGGTCGGCTCCATCGGGATAACCCCAATCGATCAGGTAAACGTCGACGCCTTGATCGAGCAACCCGCGGATGATGGAACGGTCTTCCTGAAGATCCGTCATGTAAGGACGGTTCACCAAGGCATAAACGATCAGCAGCGGAACGGTCGAGACTTGTTCCCGCCGCGGGCGATAACGGTAAAGAACGAGTTTGTCCTCCCGGTAAACCGGATCCTTGGGGCTCGCTTCCACGTCGACTCGGCCGATCTTGCTGAGCGTGGTCATCCCGTTCGCGATTCGGCGGTTGAATTCAAAAAGCTCTTGAGTAATCTGTTCCGGGCGTAGCATCGCTCGCTCCTCGATAACTTAGGTAGATGTCTTGGCCCTCGTTCTGCGTGGCGCGCTGGGTGTTTCGCTCTTTTCGCCTCGCGCTTGCCCGCGCAGGTTTTCCAACTCGCGCTGCAAGGCCGAAACTTCGGCCCGAAGCTCCAGTACGCCGGATTCCTCCAGCGTCTGTTCCAACTGCCAAACCCGCCGCTGCAACTGATGAACGCGGCGGTGACTGGTGTCCAGCTCGCGGCGCGTCGGCATGTTGAATGCGCTGAGGGTCTCCTCGACCATCTTCTGTTCCTGGCGTTTTACGGCAAAGACAGCGTTGGTCAACAGGGTTTGAGCCTGGGTGAATTCATCCGAAGTCGATATATCGGTGTAGGCCTGTTCGCTACAGTCGATCCACAAGTTGTAAAGGGCGCGCAGACTGTCGAACGATTCTCTTTTTTGGGCTTTTTCGTAAAGCTCGTTGGCGAACAGATCGATGGCTTTCGCCGTTATTCCCGAAAGGGACAGAGCATACGCCTGGAGAGCCTGATAATAATCGAGCCATAGCAAGCCCCAGCGTTGCAGCTCTTCCTGCCATTCGCGGGTATAGCCGATGGTCGGCATCGACAGGAGGCCAACCATGCCCTGGTGCAAGGTTTCCGGGCCGTATGGGGAGCCGAATCCGCGTACCGCCTTCTCCATGTCGCCCGGCAAGATCGAGAACGCCGAGCAGACGCGGCGCCAGTTGTCCAAAGGCATGCCCCAGAAGGTGGCGAACCCGGACCAGGGATCCTTGGCGGCCCGAAGCTGCTCCCCGAATTGTTCGTGCATCTGCCTGACGCTGCGGCTGAGCGCATCCCACTGGCTTTCCGCGCCTTGAGCGGCCCCGTAGCTGTTGGAAAGAATCTTCCACAATCCCTCTCCCATGCGGAAATAGGCTTTATTGGCGTCCAGCAGCTTTCCGATCGATTCGCGGGAGTGTCCCGGTATCAGGGGCATCCAAAAGGTGCCCCATAGATCGAAAAGGCGTGACCACGAGTCGGCTGGCGCTTTCTCATCCGTCGCCCCGGGTTTGGATTCGAAGGTTTGCCGCGAAAGTTCGAGCCAGAGATCCCAGCTCTTCCGTTGCGTAGCGATCCAGAAATCGCCCCAGTCGAACGGACCGGGTCCAGCTTCCGGGCCTGCTCCCTCGGAAACCGCTCGAGGTTCTTCGATCGCCTTACGGGAAAGATCGGACCACGACTCCCAGTACTTGCGTTGCGTGTCTAGCCAGAGACGAGCCCAGGCATCCACTGGGGAGGAAGATTGATCAGTCATTCGAGTCTCCGTTGGTCGGATTTGTTACGGCATGACGCCGTGTCGATACTATACCAGATCAATGTTGCGACGCAGCATTGTAAACCGGAGGTGAACCGCTTGTTTCCTCGCGGCGAAGACGTGATCGAAGCGTTTCGTTTTCGATACGCATAAAAACATCTGGTCTGTCGTTTGCCAGTACGAAAATCGTCATTCAAAGACATCCGACCTGTGTTTTGCAGGCACGGTTCCCGAATCGGATCACTATTACTTTTTACACATCAATGCTCTTGCTGAATGTAAGTATTCCGGCCTATTGATCGGCTTGTCCCGCTCCGGTATGGTGCAGTGCACCACTGATACTGCCGGATTCCCAGCGTGTTTAAACCCTTGTTAAGGAGCTTGTGATGAACACTCGTCAAATGTGCGATCAATGGTTCGAGATCAACCGCGCGGCGTTCGATCCGTTGATGCGTTGGAACGAAATCGCCCTTCAGGCGGCCGAAAGGATGGCCGGTAATCGGCAAGTTTACGATCAATGGTTCGAGATGAACCGTATAGCGGTCGACCCGTTCATGCGGTGGAACGAGATTGCGTTACAGGCCGTCGAGAAAGTCGCCAAATGCAATTTGGCCATGGCTCAGGACTATTTGGAGATGGGAACGCGCCAGGCGCAATTGAATTGCGAAACGAGAGATCCCGACAAATGGAAGGACGGGGAACGGAAACTGATTTCCGAATTCGGTCAAAAGATCGCGGACCACGCAGGAGACTATCTGCGAGTGGCGAAGGAAACCCAGGACGCATTCAACGAGTGGGCCAATCAGACGGCGAAAGAAACCGCGGAGAGAGCGGCGCGCGCGGCCGAAACCACCGCGCGGGCCGGCGGCGAGACTGCCAAAGCCGCGGCCGGCGCCGAAGGGCAACAGGCACCGCGAGGAGCTCAGAAAGGATGAGTTACGGTTTGGATTGAGCGCATTTCCATCAGACCGTAAGGCGACGGGCCGGTTGTCCGCCCTCCGACACCGGCCCTTTCCTATTTCAAAATTCAGTCTCAACAAGAGGTCAATCAATGCAAGATGTAGTAATCGTAGGCGCCGTGCGTACGGCGATCGGTAAATTCGGCGGCACTCTCGCCAATATTCCGGCCGTACATCTCGGAGCCAAGCTCGTCCTGGATCTGCTTTCCAAAACCGGCCTCGAGCCGCAGCAGATCGACGAAGTCATCATGGGACAGGTGCTCACCGCCGGTACCGGGCAAAATTCGGCCCGACAAACGGCGATCAAGGCCAATCTTCCGGTCGAAGTGTCGGCCACCACGATCAACAAAGTATGCGGGAGCGGCCTCAAGGCGGTACAACTGGCCGTGCAGTCGATCCAGTGCGGGGACTCGGAAATCGTGATTGCGGGCGGTCAGGAGAACATGAGCGCGGCCCCTCACCTGCTGCCCAATTCGCGCAACGGAGTCAAAATGGGCGACTGGACGCTCATCGACAGCATGATCGTGGACGGGCTTTGGGATGCCTTCCACGACTGCCACATGGGCTGCACCGCGGAAAATATCGTCGATCAGTACGGAATATCCCGGGAAGAACAGGATGCTTTCGCCGCCGCCTCCCAGCAAAAGACGGAAGCCGCGCAAAAGGCGGGGAAATTCCGGGACGAGATCGTGCCGATCGAAGTTCCGCAGCCCAAAGGTCCGGCCATCGTGTTCGATACCGATGAATTTCCGCGTGCGGGCACCACCGCCGAAGCGCTGGCAAAGCTGAAACCCGCCTTTCGGCCGAACGGTACCGTCACGCCGGGCAACTCGTCCGGTATCAACGACGGGGCGGCTGCGGTGCTGGTGATGTCCGCGCATATGGCCGAGCGATACGGTTTGAAGCCTTTGGCCCGTATCGCGGCCTTCGGCACCGCGGGTGTCGAGCCGGCGATCATGGGAACCGGTCCGATTTCGGCGACGCGGCGTTGTCTCAACCGGGCCGGATGGACCATCGATGATCTCGATTTGATCGAAGCGAACGAAGCTTTCGCGGCCCAGGCGATCGCGGTCAACCGCGAACTTGGATGGGATACCGACAAGCTCAACGTCAACGGCGGCGCCATAGCGCTCGGGCACCCGATCGGCGCGTCCGGCGCGAGGATTCTGGTCACCCTGTTGCACGAAATGCGCCGCCGCGACGTACACAAAGGCGCCGCCACGCTTTGCATCGGCGGAGGTCAGGGCATCGCCGTCGCCGTGGAGCGGTAGACGGAGATTGGAGGTCGATAAGCCATATCGGCTTTGTCAGGATTTGTACAACTGCTGGGAGAAGCCGGACCTGAGCACATTTGTCGGCAAGGGATTGCCGACCTACGATTTTCATAATTTGTAGGCCGGGGCAAGGGGGCAGCCGATCCCGGCATTTCCGAATGGTTCGGTCCGGCCCGGCCCAGCTTTATACCTAGCACGGAGGATTTTCTCATGAATGGACGAGTGGCCGTCGTAACCGGGGGAACCGGAACTATCGGCACCGAAATATGCAGGCACCTGGCCGCGATGCCTAGCCGCGTCGTTGCCCTTTGCCGTCCGCGGGCGCTAGACTGTATCACCGACGCGTGGGAAGCGGCGCGCAAGAGCGAAGGCTACGAGATGCACGCCATGGAATGCGATGTCACGGATTTCGGGCACACCACTGCCGTGTTCGAAGACATCGCGCGCAAGTACGGCGGGGTAGACGTTCTCGTCAATGCCGCAGGCGTCACAAGCGACGCAACCTTGCGCAGAATGACGCCCGAGCAGTGGCATACGGTGCTCCGTACCAATCTCGACGGCGTGTTCAACACCACGCGCTGCATCATCGAAGGAATGCAGGATCGCGGCTTCGGCCGCATCATCAACATCTCCTCGGTGAACGGCCAAAAGGGCCAGTTCGGCCAGGCGAACTATGCCGCCAGCAAGGCCGGAATTCACGGGTTCACGATGTCCGTCGCTCGCGAAGTCGCGAAAAAGGGAGTTACCGTAAACACGGTATCGCCGGGTTATATCGAATCGCCGATGATCATGAGCGTCCCGGAAGAGCATCGCGCTAAAATCCTGGCGGAAATCCCGGTCGGCCGGTTCGGTCGGCCCTCGGAAGTCGCCCGGCTGATAAGCTTTTTGGCGGGTGATGAGGCTGGATTCATCACGGGAGCCGATTTCTCGATCAACGGCGGCCAACATATGGGGTAGGCCGCATGACAACCCCGGAATATGAGCAACGCATACAACGAACGCATCATCAAGAAATATCCCAACCGGCGCCTATACGACACGGCCATCAGTAAATACGTTACGTTTGGGGACATCCGTGGACTCGTAAGAGACGCTATCAAGTTCCGGGTGGTGGACGCGAAAACCGACGAGGACATCACCCGGAGCACTCTCTTGCAGCTGATCCTGGAAGAAGAGGAAAAAGGCCAGCCGATCTTCACCACCGAGATTCTGGAACAGATCATCCGGACCTACGGCAATGCGATGCAAGGCTTCATGACGGCCTATCTCAAGGAAAGCATGGATGTCTTTCTAAAGCAGCAAAAGCTGATGCAGGCCCAGATGGCAAATCTGATCAAGAACGCTCCCTTGTCCGTGTTTACGGAGTTGACCCGGCAGAACCTGAAGCTTTGGCAAACAATGCAGGACGGCTTTTTCTCGGCATACGGACTTGATAAAGCGAGCGGGACTAACGATGGAAAGGACGAAGAAAAGAAACGCCCTTACCCTCTTCCAGAGGGAGAGGGGACTAAAGGCGATTCGGCGTAAGTCCTTTACGGTATGGCTCGTGGCAATGCGCGCCTAACCCACCCTACAGCGGTAGGTCGGCCATCCCTTGCCGACAAACCGGTCACCCGTCAGCCGATCCACACGCTCTTGATATTGGTAAATTCCCGCAACCCGTAAATACTCAGTTCCCGCCCGTAGCCCGAATCCTTCACGCCGCCGAAAGGCATGCGCGGATCGCTCTTGACCATGCCATTAACGAAAGCGGCGCCGCATTGGAGTCGCCGCGCAAAGTCTTCGCCCCTGGCCCGATCGCGTGTCCAAACCGATGCGCCGAGGCCGTAGCGATGCCGGTTTGCGATTTCAAGCGCTTCCTTCTCATCGCTCGCCCGCAACACCACGGCGACCGGTCCGAACAGCTCTTCCTCGTATGCCGGCATTCCGGGTTGTACCCGATCCAAGATCGAGGGCCGGTAAAAATAACCCGGTCCTTCGATCGGCTCGGAGCCTGAAAGAATGACCGCTCCCTGCCGAACGGATTCGATGACCGCGCGATGGACTCCATCGCGGAGATCGCTCCTCGCCATCGGGCCGATCTGGGTTTCTTCCCGTGCAGGGTCGCCGATCGCCAGCGCGTCGACTTTTGATTTGAGCAACGCCAGGAATTCATCCGCGATGGATTCGGCCAGAATGAAGCGCTTGGCCGCGATACAGCTTTGGCCGCAATTTTGGAACCGCGCGGTTACCGCGGTCGTCGCGGCGAGTTCCAGGTCGGCGTCGGCCAGAACGACGAAGGGGTCCGAGCCTCCGAGTTCCAGAACCGTCTTCTTGAGGCTTTTTCCGGCCAAAGCCGCTATCCGCCGTCCCGCCAGTTCGCTCCCGGTCAGGCTGATCGCATGAACTCGCTTATCTTCGATGACTTTTTCGCTTTGGGCGTGAGAGATTCTGAGCCACTGAAAGACGCCGGGCGGTACTCCCGACTCCAGGAAAACCTCCTCGATCGCTTCGGCGCACTGGGGTACGTTGGAAGCGTGCTTCAGCAGGGCGCAGTTGCCCGCCGCCAGTACCGGCACGGCGAACCGGAATACCTGCCAGAAAGGAAAATTCCAGGGCATGATGCCCATCACTGTTCCGAGGGGCTGAAATGCCACGTAACTTCGGCTTGCGTCGGTCTCGACCGGTTCGTCGTGCAAAAAACTTTCGGCATTTTTAGCGAAGAACTCGCAGACCCACGCGCATTTTTCGATTTCGGCGCGCGCCTCGCGAATCGGTTTTCCCATTTCGAGGGTGATTTGCGCGGCATAAGAGTCCGAACGGTTTCGCAGCGCGGCGGCGACTTTTTCCAGCCGTTCGCAGCGGTCGGCGATTCGAGTCGATTGCCAGGCCGGCGATGCGTCCGCCGTCAGTCGCAAAGCCTGTTCGAGTTCGCTGTCGGTCCACGAGGCATAGCGCTTGATCATCTCGCCAGTTGTCGGGTTGATGCTTGTGAAGTCCATCGTTCTCCTCGCTGATAGGGAGTGAGAGCGGCGTGTTATCCAAAGGCTCTTGGAATTCGCACGCCTAATTCGGGATTTGTCCCAGTATTGGACCAGCGGTATGCGCGAGAGTTATGGCCTACGGCTAGGCCGGAAACGTCTCGCTCATTCCGGTCTTCTGGCGAGTCAGACACGTTTTTGGTAACGGATCGGTGACTGGGTTCTGTAGGCCGCGATAAGGGGCCAGGTGCTGTAGGTCGGCAATCCTTTGCCGACGCCGGGAAGGAATTCTCGGCCTGCGGCATCCAGTGGATGCTACGCCAAACCGGAAAAGTTCTAGAGCAGGACCGCCGTAAACAAGTCTCCGGCGAACCGCGGTTACTGGACCAAAGCCAAGAGAACGCCGGCCGCCACCGCCGAACCGATGACTCCGGCCACGTTCGGCCCCATGGCGTGCATGAGCAGGAAGTTGTACGGATTACTCTCCTGCCCGACCTTGTTGGCTACCCTAGCGGACATCGGCACCGCCGAAACGCCGGCCGCGCCGATGAGAGGATTGACCTTGTTTTCGCTGAACTTATTCATCATCTTCGCCATGAGCACACCGGACGCGGTGCCGAAGCTGAAGGCGATGGCTCCGAGTACCAGAATGCCCAAGGTTTCCGGCCGCAAGAACTGCGCCGCGCTCAGTTTCGATCCGACCGAAAGCCCCAGAAAGATCGTGACGATATTGATCAGCTCGTTCTGTGCAGTCTTGCTCAAACGCTCGACGACGCCGCATTCGCGCATCAGATTGCCCAGGCAGAACATACCGATCAAAGGCGCGGCCGATGGCAGCAACATCGCGGTGAGGATCAGCAAGACCACCGGAAAAATGATCTTTTCCTTGCGGCTGACGATCCGAAGCTGCGCCATCTCGATCAAGCGCTCCTCGGACGTCGTCAAGGCGCGCATGATCGGCGGCTGAATCAGGGGCACCAAAGCCATGTAGGAATAAGCCGCCACCGCGATCGCGCCCAATAGTTCCGGCGCAAGCTTGGAGGCGACGTAAATCGCCGTGGGCCCGTCCGCTCCGCCGATGATGGCGATGGCTGCGGCATCCTTGAAAGAAAAGGTGAGGCCCGGAACCAGGTTCAGCGCCAATGCCCCGAACAAGGTTCCGAAGATGCCGAATTGCGCGGCCGCTCCCAAGAGCAGGGTCTTGGGGTTCGCCAGCATGGGCCCGAAGTCGGTCATCGCGCCGACGCCCATGAAGATGAGCAGTGGGAAAATTCCCGTTTTAATGCCGTAGTAAAGATACGACAGCAGCCCCCCCTCCTCTGCGATACCGGCTACCGGAATATTGCTCAACACGGCGCCGAATCCGATGGGAAGCAGGAGCAGCGGCTCGAAACCCTTGCGAATAGCCAGGAAAATCAGGAGAAAGCCGACGCCCATCATGAGCACCTGCCCAATCTGGAAATTGGACAATCCGGTGCTTTGCCAAAGCTGGATGAAACCCTCCATCGGTTACCTCATCCCAGGGTCAGCAAGACATCGTTGGCCGCGACGGTATCGCCGACCTTGACCGCGATGTGGCCCACCGTTCCGCCTACACGCGTGCGAACCTCGGTTTCCATCTTCATGGCTTCCATCACCACCACGACCTCGCTTTCCGTAACGGTCTGGCCTTCCTTGACGTTGATCCGAAGAATATGCCCGGCCATAGGTGCCTTCACCGCTTCCCCCGTACCGATGCGAACGGCGGGCTGCACAGCCGACCCCGCGACAGGTTGCACCGACGTGATGGCGCCTCCCGGAGCGACCTCGACGTGATAAACCCTGCCGTTGACCGTGACGGTATAGGCCTTGGCCCCGTCCGAGAATGCCGCCGCCTGCGTAACTTCGGCTCTCGGAGCTTCGGACTTCGGAGTCTCTTCTGTTCCCGGCGCCGGCTCGAAAGCCGAAGGATTGCCGCGGTTCTGAAGGAAGCGCCAACCGATCTGGGGAAACAGCGCGTAAGTCAGCACGTCGTCCACTTCGTTTTCCGCCAGCTTGACCTTGTGCTCGGCAGCCATTTTCCTGAGTTCCGCCGTCAGCTTGTCCATTTCGGGCTCCAGCAGGTCCGCCGGCCGGCAAGTGATCGGCTCGGAACCTTCGAGCACCCGCTGTTGTAACTCTCTATTTACCGGAGCGGGCGTCGCCCCGTATTCGCCCCTGAGCACGCCGGCGGTTTCCTTGGCAATCGTTTTGTAGCGCTCGCCCGACAGCACATTGATCACGGCCTGGGTTCCGACGATCTGCGAGGTCGGCGTAACCAGCGGAATGAAGCCCAAATCTTCGCGAACCCGTGGAATCTCTTCCAGCACCTCGTCGAATCGGTCCAAAGCCCCCTGCTCTTTCAACTGGCTTTCCATGTTGGTCAACATGCCGCCGGGAACTTGCGCCACCAGGATGCGGCTGTCGACGCCTTTCAGGCTGCCCTCGAACTTGGCGTATTTCTTCCGGACCTCGCGGAAATAAGCGGCAATCTCTTCAAGAAGGCGCAGATCCAGACCGGTGTCCCGCTTATGCCCCTGATAGGTCGCCACGATGGCTTCGGTGGGGCTGTGGCCGTAGGTCATGCTCATCGACGAGATCGCGGTGTCAACATTATCGATGCCGGCTTCCACCGCCTTGACGATGGCAGCGGTGCTGAGCCCGGTCGTCGCATGACACTGCATGTGAATCGGAACCTTGACGGCCTTTTTCAGCTTCTTGATCAGTTCCTCGGCTACATAAGGCTTCAAGAGTCCGGCCATGTCCTTGATGCAGATGGAGTGCGCACCCATGTCCTCCAGGCGTTTCGCCAAATCGACCCACATCGGGATGGTGTGCACCGGGCTCACGGTGTAAGAGATGGTGCCCTGGGCGTGCTTGCCCGCATTGATCGTCGCTTTGATGGCTCTTTCGAAATTGCGCAGGTCGTTCAACGCGTCGAAGATGCGGAACACGTCCACGCCGTTTTCCGCCGCCCGCTCGACGAACTTGTCCACCACGTCGTCGGCGTAATGACGATAGCCGAGCAGGTTCTGCCCGCGCAGCAGCATTTGCAGTCGGGTACGAGGCAGCGCCTTTTTGAGCGCGCGCAAACGCTCCCACGGGTCTTCGCCCAAATAACGAATGCAGGCGTCGAAGGTCGCTCCCCCCCAGCTTTCGAGCGACCAGAAACCGACTTGATCCAACTTGTCGCAAATCGGCAGCATGTCCTCGAGCCGCAAACGGGTAGCCAACAGGGACTGATGCGCGTCGCGCAGAACGACGTCGGTTATGCCTAAGGGGTTAGCCATGGAACAAACTCCTAAGTTCTTCTCTGTATGTTATTGATTCTGGTACCGGTGAATGGCCGCCGTTATGGCGGCTACGATTTCGGATTGATCCGACTCGACATCCGGGGCCTGGACAGAAGCGCCTGGAGCGTGTTCCGGTTCGGGTACGTAGCGATTGAGCAATTTCGATGTAATACCGATTACCCAGACCAGCAACGCTAAAAAGAGATACACGATCGTCATGCCGATCAGCATGAGCTTGATACCGGAAAGCAGCAATTCGGCTATTGAATATTCCATGTCTCGCAAAAGCTTTGAGCAAACGGACGAATGATAATGTGCAAACCGGCGAAAGTCGAACGGGATTGTCACGGAATTGCAGCAACTCCCGAGTCCCGGAGCGCTTGACTGCACAGGGATACTCGGCCTTGCGAGCGAGGCGGGCTCGGGTGAGATTAATTCGCCGTAGGGCCGGCAGAACCGCCGCCGACGGCTTTCCGATTGCTACGAGAACTACGGATTTCGGCCATGGCCCTATCGGTCGCGCCGACCGAGTGCTATCGGCAGAGGTTGCTTGAACCCTGGTACCCTGCCCCGCTCGTCCTCCGGCCAGGAATTCCGGTTTAGACAGTTTGGATTATTTCGCCAGAGCCTTGCCGGAATGCGGTTTACCGTGGGTATGAACTGCCTTGTCGGAACCGGGTTTGCCGTGGGTATGCGCAGTTTCGTCGGAGGCCGGTTTGTCATGGGCATGCGCAGTTTCGTCGGAGGGCGGTTCGTCATGGATATGCACGGCCTCCTCGGAATCCGGTTCGCGATGAGCATCCAAAGCCATGTCCGAGCCGGCTGGGCGATGCTCGTGGCCATCGTGATGATGATGGTCGTCTGCGACCTGTAGGCTTTTTACCCCGACACCGTGCTGGTAGACCATCAATCCTCCCAAGTCCGCGGCAAAAACGATGCCGGCGAGGACGATCGCTCCCAGGAACAAGTGTAAAGTCTGGGCCATGGCGGAAAATCGTTCTCTACTGAAGAGGCGCCAAATGGCCAGGGCCGATGACAAACCTGCCACTGTCAATCCCAGCCTTTCATGCCATTCCATGATGTCGTGTACGGCGCTGCCGTGGGGAACGGTGTCTTCCGCGATCAATCCGGCAACGGCGGCCGCAATGGCTCCCAATGTTCCCAAATAAAGCATCCAGCTTGCGGCGTTTCGGAGTCCCGGTTGCCTCAGCACCACGCCTATGAGCTCGAGCAGAAAAAAACCGGTCAGAAAAGCGATCGGAAAGTGGACAATTAGCGGGTGCCAATTGGTTCCCAGCGCCTCGATGCCGGCAAACGGATTGCCGGAAGATCCGGACTCGAGCGTCCGAGACACGGTGTCGAGCGCGCTCTCGACAACCATTAGGAATCCGCCGCCATTTCCGTCGCCGGCTCCGTGCACGGCGGGGGATATGAAGTGTCCGATCAAATCCGGACCTGGAAAATTGAACATGATCGCTTCCGAATACTGAGTTGAAGGTCAAATGGGGTCGTTGCCGAACTGTCGGAGACGTTTTCTTAGTCGCCCTTTCTTAAAACAAGTTTCGCAGAGAACGCCTGGAATCGAAACCTACCCCACTTTCGCTTCGTTTTTCCGTCCGCGATCTCCTTTCGATATGGAATCTGAAAAGCCTACACCGGGTATAACGTCGCGCTGGATCGCTCATCAGGTCAGGCCCGGCGCACCTGGGGCAATCAATGAACCGATGGCATACGTCACGATGCCGGCGATGCCGCCGATCAGCACCATGCGCAGACCGCCCAACAGAGCACTCCGGCCGGTGAAGAGACTCAAGCATGCCCCAATTGCAAACAAACTGGCTCCGGCTGAGAGACCCGCGATCTGAACGCCTCTATGCATGTCGAAACCCAGGAGAAACGGGATGAGCGGGATGCTCGCGCCCCCTGAAAATGCCAGAAAAGAGAACAACGCGGCGCCCCAGGGCGAACCCAAATCGTCCGGATTGACGCCCAGTTCCTCGCGCGCCAGAAGATCCAGGGCGTTTTCGGGGTCGCTCATCATCTGTCGGGTCGCGCGGCGCGCCTGCTGCAAACTCATGCCGCGGGCCGCATAAATGACCGCCAGCTCCTCGACTTCTTCTTCCGGGAACATCGCGAACTCCGCCCGTTCGAGATCGATCTGGTATTCGAACAACTCCCGCTGCGAGCGCATCGACACATACTCCCCCGCCGCCATGGACAAAGCGCCGGCCAACAAACCGGCGATGCCGGCCATCGCCACCACCCCGGTCCCCGTGCTCGCTCCGGCCATACCCAAGATCAAGCTGGTGTTCGACAACAGTCCGTCGTTGACGCCGAATACGGCCGCCCGCAGGTTGCCGCCGGCCACCCCTTTATGGCGCCGGCCTACATCTTCGGCGCTGGTGGGCATCGCATGGCGTGTCTCCAGCCCTTGGCCCGAATAGGCGGAAAGCCCCCGGATCTTCATGCTGGCCAGAACCGGGCGCAGGGCCTTCGGGCCGAACGCCCGAACCAGGCGGCCGATCAATCGGGCCCGCGGCGTCGGCTTGAAAGGCGGTAACGCGGAACCTTCCGCCTTCAAACGGCTCTCCCAAAGCGCGGCTTGAGTGTCGGCCTGTTCGGCGAGCTTGCGAAACAAACGCCGCATCCGGCGATTGTTCTCGGCGGCGGCGATCACGCGATACAACCAGGCTGATTGCTTTTCCTGAAACCAACTGTTGAGAAGGGACATGGGTCTGGAATGATGGGAATATCGGTGTGGGACGGGCGTCGGCGTAAAACCTTGTTCGTTGCACAGCCTCCATGGGCATAATACCGACTCTGAGGACGAGAAGACATCCGGGATGTATCTTCGTTTGAAGGCCGAGTCATCACTCGAGCTCAAGCCGGTCGATCGTCCCGATTTGAGTGCGGGATTCACAACAGGGAGACAAGAGCAATGAGCTTTACCGCAGACCAGATTCACGCCGGCCAGGCCGTCTATACCCGACCTATCCTGAAAATCTACGACCTTGCCGTGCTCGGGCTATCCAACCGACTGATTTGGAAGTGCCCAACTCAGCGACTCGTAGAGCATTACAACAAACACGTCACGGCGAATCATTTGGATGTCGGCGTCGGCACCGGCTATTTTGTGGATAAGTGCCGCTTTCCGATGCTGGTACCGCGCGTTGCACTGATGGACCTCAACGAGACCTCGCTGGATTTCGCCTCCCGGCGCATCGCCCGATATCAGCCGGAAACCTATGTCCGCAACGTCCTGGCACCCATATCCATCGACGAGCCGAAATTCGATTCGGTCGGGATCAATTACCTGCTCCACTGCCTTCCGGGGCCCATCGAATCCAAGGCGGTCGCTTTCGATCACCTCAAGGCGCTGATGAATCCCGGTGCGGTCCTGTTCGGTTCGACCCTGCTCCAGGGCGGCGTTCCGCGAAGTCGATTCGCGAAGCGCCTCATGGACATCTACAACAAGAAGGGAATCATGTCGAACGAGCACGACAGTCTGGACGGACTGAAGACGGCGCTCGGTCAAAGGTTTCGCGAGGTTTCCGTCGAGGTCGTCGGATGCGTGGCTCTTTTTTCAGGGCGCGCTTGGGGCTGATGGCGGTTGGCCATCTCTACCCTGGCGCGATGGGCAAGAAGGAGAGACCTAACTTCCGCCAGCGTAGCCCGGATGAAGCCTTGCTGAATCCGGGATGATCGGTGCTCCGACCTTCCCGGATTTCACTGCGTTGCATCCGGGCTAGTTACTGAGTACTAGCGAGCACTCAACAGATCCTCGGCAGTTGTTCGCCGCTCGGAAGGTCGAGTACGCGGACGATGCCGTACGGGTTGCGCAGGCCGACTCGCCCTTCGCCCGCCGCGCCGACCCGCCCGATGAGAGACGCATCGCGCCCCAAAGGATGGGCGTGCAGCACATCCATCGCCCGGCCTACGGCGCTCGCCGGAACGAAAAGGACCATGCGGCCTTCGTTGGCCACGTAGAGCGGGTCGAAACCGAGGATTTCGCAGGCGCCCCGCACCGGCGTGGCGACCGGTATGGCGTCCTCGTTCAGCTCCATGTCGAACCCGGCATCCCTGGCTAGCTCCAGCACCGCCGCCGCCAACCCGCCGCGGGTCAGATCGCGCAGGCAATGCAGCTCGACGCCGGCCGCCAGCAATTGCATCACGAGGCCGGACAGGTCCGCGCAATCGCTTTCGACGGCGGTTTCGAAGCCCAGCCCTTCCCGCTCGGCGATGATCGCGACGCCATGGCGGCCGATGTCGCCGCTCAGCAGGATCGCATCGCCTTCCCGAATGCCGGCGGGGGCTATTTGCAGGTCATGTTCGATCAGGCCGATGCCGCTGGTCGCGATGTACAGCCCGTCCCCCTTGCCGTTTTCGACCACCTTGGTGTCGCCGGTGACGATCGCCGTTCCCGCCCCTTGCGCCGCGGCGTTCATGCTAGCCAAAACGCGCGCCAGATCATCGACCGGAAAACCTTCCTCGATCACCAGCGCGGCGCTCAGGAACAAGGGTTTCGCACCGCTCATCGCGAGATCGTTCAAGGTGCCGCACACCGCCAGCTTGCCGATGTCGCCGCCGGGGAAGAACAGCGGCTTGACCACGTAGCCGTCGGTGGTGAAGGCCAGCCGCTTGCCGCCCACGTCCAAGACCGCGCTGTCGTGGCGCTGGTCCAGGTGCGGGTTGGCGAAGGCCGGGCGCACCAGGCGCTCCAGCAATTGCTGCATCAGCCGCCCGCCTCCGCCATGGGCCATGACGATCTGGGCGTACTGGCCTATGGGCGCCGGGCAAATCAACCGGGTATCGTCGCTCATGGCTTCAGGCGGCATCGCGGCGGTAGCGGTAATAAGCGGCGCAGGCGCCTTCCGACGAAACCATGGTTGCGCCCAGGGGATGTTCCGGGGTGCAGGCCGTGCCGAAGGCGGGACACTCGAAGGGTTTCAGCCGCCCGGTCAAGACCTCTCCGCTGCGGCAGGGACCGGCGCTGGCAGTCTTCCGAACAGATAGCTCGAAGCGGCGCACCGCATCGAAATCGGCAAACTCGGGACGCAGTCCCAGGCCGCTGTCTGCGATGGCGTCCAGGCCGCGCCAGCTCAGTGTGACGGGTTCGAAAACTTGCTCCATCAGCGCCTGGGCCGGTCGATTGCCCTCCCGGCTCACCGCACGGCCATAGCGGTTCTCAACTTCGGCGCGCCCCTCTTCCAATTGCTCCACGCAGCTCAGGACGCCGCGCAGGATGTCCAGGGGCTCGAACCCGGTCACCACGATGGGCGCGCGAAAACGGGCGGCTATGGGCTCGTATTCGGTGTAGCCCATCACCGCACAAACGTGGCCCGCCGCCAGCAGACCGTTGACCCGGTTGTCGGGCGCCGATAACAAGGTTTCCACCGCAGGCGGCACCCTCACGTGGGCGACCAGCAAGGAAAAGTTCTTGATTCCGAAGCGCTGCGCCTGCAACACGGCCATCGCAGTCGTCGGCGCGGTGGTTTCGAAACCCACGGCGAAGAACACCACCTGGCGCTCCGGATGTTCGCGGGCCAGATTCAGCGCATCCAGGGGCGAATAAACCATGCGCACGTCGCCGCCGCGGGCCCTGACCGTCAACAAGTCGTGTTGCGAACCCGGCACCCGCAGCATGTCGCCGAAGGAACAGAAGATGACGTCGGGCCGGGCCGCCAATTCCAGCGCCTGGTCGATGATGGCTTCCGGGGTCACACAAACCGGGCAGCCGGGACCGTGGATCAGGCTGAGCGACGGCGGCAGCAAGCGGTCCAGGCCGTGCTTGACGATGGAATGGGTCTGCCCGCCGCAGACCTCCATCAGAGTCCAAGGCCTGGTCTGCCGGCGTGCGATGGCGTCGGCCAGGGCCTTGACCGACGCGGCGTCGCGGTATTCGTCAAGATATTTCATCGGTTATGCCCTCCAATGCGGCAATCTCCTTCAGCACCGCCTGCGCTTCGGCCTCGTCCAGGCGCGAAATCGCGAAACCGGCGTGAACGATGACATAGTCGCCAACTTCGGCTTCCGGTACATAGGCCAGGTTCACCACCTTGACCACGCCGCCGAAATCGACCCGACCGGATCGCAGCAAGGGATCGTCGGCCTGTTCGATGGAGAGGATCTGACCGGGTACGGCTAGACACATGTGAGAAGCTCCTCGGAAAATGTCGCGGCAGCGATCTGGCCCAGCGCCAGGCCGCCGTCATTGGGGGGTATCTGCTCCGGCCAGTATACCTGCAAGCCGGCATTGCGGAGCCGCTCTGCGCACAGCTCCAGCAGCAGGCGGTTCTGAAAACAGCCGCCGGCCAGGGCGACGGTGGAAATCGGTTCGGCAAGTACGACGTCGGTAATGGCGGCCGCAAGGCTGGCGTGAAACCGAAAGGCGAGAACGGCCGCCGGCACGCCGGCCGCGTGGTCGTCCAACAGCGCCCGGAACAAGGGACGCCAGTCCAGCCGTTTCGGCTCGCCGTCGATCACGGGCATCGGATAAGTCGTCCCGTCGCCCTCCCCGCTTTGCTCCGCAGAGGCCTCCAGCGCCATCGCCGCCTGCCCCTCGAAGCTGACGTCCTGACACAGTCCCAAAAGACTCGCGGCCGCGTCGAACAAGCGCCCCGCGCTGCTGCACCCGGGCGACCGCGTGCCGGTCTGCAGCAGCCGCAATAACGCAGTCAGATCAGCCGGTTTAAACCGCGGTTCCAGCATGGCCGGCAAGTAGTCCGGCGTTTGCTCGCCGTGCAGGGCGTACAACACGCTTAGGGCCGATCGCCGCGGGTCCTTGATCGCGCGTTCGCCGCCGGGAAGGCACAGCGGCAGCAGGCCGGCGATGCGGCGATGACCGTCCGGGGCGATGCGCAGGAATTCCCCGCCCCACAGCGTGCCGTCTTCGCCCAGTCCCAAGCCGTCCCAGGTCACGGCCAGAAGCGGCGGCTTCAAACTATGCTCGGCCATGCAGGCCAGCGCGTGGGCAAGATGGTGAGGCACGCGCCGCAGCGGCAGCCCGGCGGTTTCGGCCCAGCGGCCGGCGGCGTAATCGGGGTGCAGATCGCATGCGACCGACCGAGGCGGACGGCCGAACAGGCACGGAAGCAGACCGGCGGTGGCGCGATGGCGATCCAGTGACTCCGCCGTATCGAGATCGCCGAGGTGCTGGCTCAAGATCACGCGCCCGCCGTCCGCATAGGCAACCGTGTTCTTGAGATGCCCTCCGGCGGCCAGGATCGGCGGCGTATCCGCATCCAGGGTCACCGGGCGCGGCACATAACCTCGGGCGCGTCGCAACATCAGGGGCTTTCCGTCGGCGATGCGAAGCACGGAATCGTCCAAAGGCTGCCGTATCGGCCTGTCGTGCACCAGGAAACCGTCGGCGATGCCGGCCAGGCGTTGCTGAGCCTCCTCGGGCGCGATGCAGATCGGTTCGTTGCCCCGGTTGCCGCTGGTACAAACCAGCGGCGCGCCGAAATCCCGCGCCAACAGATGGTGCACGGGCGAGGCCGGTAGCATTAGCCCCAGGTGATTCTGCCCCGGCGCAATGCCGGATGCGATCGACCCGGACGCATCGCGGCGGCGCAGTAGCACGATGGGCGCTGCCGATGACGTCAGCAGCCGCGTTTCAGCGTCGGTCACATCGCAAAGCTCGCGTGCCGCCGCGAGGTCAGCCACCATCAGCGCCAGCGGCTTGTGGGGCCGGTGTTTGCGTTCGCGCAGACGCTGCACCGCTTTTTCATCCGCCGCATCGACCAGCAATTGGAATCCGCCCACCCCTTGAAGCGCCAGCACCTGTCCCTGCCGCAAGCGCTCGACGGCTTGCAACATCGCCTCGTCGCCATGCGCTAGCGTGCGACCGGCGGCGTCCCATAGAGCCAAAGTCGGGCCGCAGTTTGGACAGCAGGTGGTCTGGGCATGAAAACGCCGGTCCGAAGGATCGCGGTATTCCTCGATGCACTCGGCGCAGAGCGGAAAGCCCGCCATGGCGGTACGCTCCCGGTCGAACGGCAAGGCGTCCAGGATGCTGTAGCGGGGGCCGCAGTGGGTGCAGCTGACGAAGGGATAACGGAATCGGCGGTCGCCGGGATCGAACAGTTCCCGAAGACAGTCCGGGCATGGGGCCAGATCCGGCAGAGCGAACGGAGCGACTGCGCCATCCGCACGGCTCGCCGCGACCCGGAAATTTCGCTCGCCGACGGCGGGAACGCTTTCTACGCTGCAATCGACGATGTCGGCCTGCGGCGGGCATTCGCGCTTCAGACGGATTTCGAATGCCGCCAAAGCCGGCGCGTCGCCTTCCGCCTCGATGATGACCCCTTCCGGGCCGTTGGATACCCGGCCGGCCAAGTCCAGTTCCCGCGCCAGGCGGTACACGAAAGGCCGCATACCCACGCCCTGCACCAGACCGCTCAGCGTCAGCCGCCGGCGCTGCCGTCCGGCCTCGGCGGCAACGCTCAAATCCGCGCCCGAATCGCCGCGGCCTGACGCTCCAGTCCCGCCAGTCGTTCGGCCAACAGCGCCTTGCGGCGTCGTTCCAGCCATCCGTACCACTGGTCCATCCCTTCCCCCGTAGTGGCCGAAACACGGATCGTTTCCACGTCCGGATTGACCTGCTGCAAATAGCCGAGGCAGCGCTCGATGTCGAAACGCAGATAGGGCAACAGATCGATCTTGTTGATCAGGACCAGATCGGCGCGATGGAACATATCCGGGTATTTCAGCGGCTTGTCCTCGCCCTCGGTGACCGAGAGGATGACCACGCGGGCCGCCTCGCCCAGATCGAACATGGCCGGACAGACCAGGTTGCCGACATTCTCGATGAACAGGATGCCGTAATCGGCGGGCTTGAGATCTTGCACGCCATGGCCGACCATGTGAGCGTCCAGATGACAGCCCTTGCCGGTGTTGATCTGCAACACCGGAACGCCGGTGGCGCGTATGCGCTCCGCATCGTTCTCGGTCTGCTGGTCGCCTTCGATCACGCTGACGTCGAACCGCTCCTTAAGATCCGCGATGCTGCGCTCGAGCAGCGTGGTCTTGCCGGACCCGGGGCTCGAAAGCAGGTTCACGGTGAGAATGCCGTGGCCTTCGAAAAATTGCCGGTTGCCTCGGGCATGGGCGTCGTTGCGGCCGAGAATGTCCTGTTCGATGCGAACGATGCGCTCCTGGCTCAGACCGTCAATACTCAGTCCGGCAGCGCCTTGGCCGTGGTGATGATGGTGATGACCATGGTCATGGCCGTGATCGTGGGTATGCTCATGCTCCGAATCGTGGGCGTGAGCGTGATGGTGCTGATCGGCTTCGCCGCAGCCGCAAACGGTACACATGCTTATTCCACCTCCAAATCGAGAATTCTGAATTCCTCGCCCCCGGTCACTTTCAGGCGATGCCCGCCGCATGCGGGACACGGGTCGTAATATTGCGCGATTTCCACCGTACGATCGCAAGCAAAACACCAGGCCAGGCCCGGCGTATCGATGAATTCCAGTTCCGCTCCTTCGGCGATCGTATCCAGGCTCACCGCTTCGAAGCCGAAGCCCAAGGCTGCACGATCGACCCCCGCGAGAGGACCGACCAACAATCTGACCTTGCGCACCCGCGCAAAGTGCTGCTTTCCCGCTTCGGTCTCCAGGATATCGACGATGCCTTGGCAGAGGGAGAGTTCATGCATAGCGAATAGAAAACAATAACCTGATGAAGCAAAAAACGAAGCCCTGAAAAACCTCGACCCATGGGGAAAGAATTCTACTCGCACACGGCCGCTTTGACAGCGGCCATCGCTTGAGACAGAGGTTGCTCGTCTTTTTTTCCGGAGTTCGCCCGTCTTATCGAGCAGGGGACATATGTCCAGATTGACGCCGCCCTTCCCTAGGCGGTGCGTTGACGACGGATTAATTCCAAATCGCTTTCAATAAGGCATTAATTTTTGTAGGGTGGGTTAGGCCGCGAGGCCGTAACCCACCGAGCGACCTCGAATCGGTGGGTTACGCTGCGCTAACCCACCCTACGATTAATGTTCACTCGAATGCCGAATGGAATAACGCATCAATCAGCTGCGGGCCAAATCCGAATCCTTCCCCCGGCTCAGACCGACCCAACCCAGCTGGGCGCTGCCCATCAATATCGCGGCGGGGATTGGCACCGGGAAGGCGCACGGGAAGCGTAACCGACACGGCGTCAAGTCATTTGCGGGAGCCCTGCCGGAGTGCTGAGCGAAGCGGCGTACGTAGGCGTGGCGGACGCATGAAGGTCGCGACTAAAGTGACGTTTGCGATTGGATCGAACGCGGGCCGCCGAACACTTACACGTCGCCACAATCGCCTCCTTTCATTAACCCGGAGTCGCATAAGGTTTCCTTAAAAGCGGCGAGGCGCTCGGGTGAGCAGCACGGCGCGGTGTTGGCCGTTGATCTCGGCCTGGGCCGCGATTTGGCCGGCATCGTTGATCGCGATTGCAGAGGTAAGCGTCCAAACAGCGGCGTCCGCCGGATCGAGCAGCGCGTTGAGATCGGTCATGACGCCGTCTATCGTAACGAAAGCATGCCACTTGCCGCTGGCAGTCCTGGAGTCTCCCACCACCTGTCCGGCGTCGTTGATGTCCAGGGCACGGCTGTCGTCCCCGCCGAGCGTGCCGAGATCGGTCATCACCCCGTTCACCGTGACGAAAGCATGGTAGTCGCCGCTGCGCGTAGTATAGGACTCTCCCACCACTTGTCCGGCATTGTTGATACCCAAGGCCCAACTGTCGGACCCGCCGAGCGTGCCGAGATCAGTCATCACGCCATCCACCGTGACGAAAGCATGTTCGAACACGCTGCCGGCAGTATAGGAAGCTCCCACCACCTGTCCGGCCTCGTTGATGGCGGCGGCGCCGCCGGTGCGCCCGCCGAGCGTACCGAGATCGGTCATCACGCCGTTCTCCGCGACGAAAGGACGTATCCCGCCGCTGGCAGTACTGGACCATCCCACCACTTGTCCGGCATCGTTGATGGCGTTGGCGCGGCTGTCGCGCCCGCCGAGCGTACCGAGATCGGTCATCACGCCATCTACCATTACGAAAGCATGGTCCTCGCCGCTGGCAGTACTGGACCTTCCCACCACCTGTCCGGCATCGTTGATGCCAAAGGCATAGCTATTATCCCCGCCGAGCGTGCCGAGATCGGTCATCACGCCATCTACCATTACGAAAGCGCGGGCGCTGCCGCTGGGCGTATAGGAGTAGCCCACGACTTGTCCGACATTGTTGATGCCGGTGACAACGTCAAGGGTGCCGAGATCGGTAATCGAGTAGCGAACTGCCGCGTGAGCGTTTGAAGCGAGCCCCATCGCGGCTAGAACGGTTAACGCCTGGAGGGACGGCTTTCCGGACCAGGACCGGCCATTTCCGATCGCGTGTTTTTGTGCTTCCATGATTGCGAATACTCCTTATTGCAGAGATGCCGCGAGAGCGGCGGAAGAACGCCGAAGAATTCGGGGTCACATTTCCCATCGGCGTGGAGGAGCGCGCCCCGCCGTAATCCCGAAACCGTCGCCGAGGTTACGTAACCCCCGCGACAGCGCCATGACATGGCTGGCCGAAAATGTAACGGCAAGATCCATACCGTTCAACCCAAAAACCGCAATTGAATCTCCGAAATGCCCGCAATGTCACATCGGCCGCTCCATCCCCTCTTGAATCCTTCGGTCGACATGGGACGAACGGCCATTGGTCCAAGTTGTTCGGGGCGAGCAGGCCGGACGCTGGTCTCGACCGGCCGAAGGATCGAGCCCGGGCAACGTCGAAAGACGCGATCGACACGCTCAGGTTCAAGGTTTCCTTCCAGCGGATACGGTTACCCCTCCGCGGGCGACGCGGGGCGCTCGGCCCGTTCCAGAATCAATCGAAAATCGACGCAAGGATCGACGACATGCAGAAAAGCATCGATCCGAGCCCCGGCCGAATCCGCATCGCCGACCGTCGTGCCCAGTAGCGCCCGATACACCAGGCCGCGCGGATGAAAATTCCACTCGGTGGGCGCCAGGATGCGATAGCCGCGGACGAGACCGCCGGCTACCTCGACGCGGTGCATCAGCCGGCCGCGTGCCGCTTCCGTCTGCGCCACGCCGGTGCCGTGTCTGGGTAGCGGCGACGGGTCGGAGCCGATCGGACCGAGATGTTCGATATCCCGGATCAGCGTCCTCGCCAGGCATTTCAGTTCGACGATCCTCGCGAGCATGCGGGTGAACAAGCCGTTCCCGTAAACCGAGGAGGCTTCCCGTACCAGCCGATCGGAACTTTGGCGGACCAGGCAGCCGGTCTCGCGCGGCTCGCCGGTCCATTCGGGGGAGTCGGAATTCACGCGCGCCACTCCCGGCCCCAACGCTGCTTCCAGCATCGCGTCGGTGAACATCGGAAGCCCTTTCACGGAACAGCGGCCGAAATCGGGCCAGCCGGGCTGTAATGCGGGTCGCATCCACGCCACTGCCGCGCATGTATCGTGCTCCAGCCAATGCCGGACCGCTTCCAGGTCTGGCTGCGGCGTATGCCACAGACCGCCCAGCAAATGACTCACTAGAGCCTCGAGCTCGGTCGCCCCGACACGTAATTCAGCGGCATTCGGTTCGAAAGGCGCTGCCGGCCAGTGCACGGCATCGCCTCCGAGTGCCGCGATCAAACGCCGACACAGGGTGATCAAACGGGGCGGCCAAGGGGAAATTCGTCCGTCGGACGCCAACAGCAGATTCAGACTCAGTTCGCGAACCCGCTCCACCGTGGTCTGCAAGTCCCTAAGCCGCTCCAGATTCGGCGATACGGAAATATCCAGCGCATCTTCCAGCGCCCTAGCCGCGGCCTTGGCGTGCGCCTTCGGGCAGAGGGAAAACAGCCGCCCGAAGAGCGTGGGCACCGCTTCCGGCGGTTTGCCCAGCGCCAGGCGCTCGACCGGAAGGAGCGGCCTCGGCGTGATGCTCACGGACACGATCGTTTCGGAGGAAATGCCGCAGCGAATCAGCAGTTCCGCGGTGCCGATGTTAGTGCTCAACGGCCACCCTAGAGCAACGGTGAATCACGACCGCGCGACGGTTCGGCTATCAATAAAAACGACCGTATCAGCGCTGATCTCCCGAACAGTCGTAGGTCGGGAATCCTTTCCCGACGCAGCAGGTCGGCAAGCGGGTATTCGTCGGCAAAGGATTGCCGACCTACGAGAATCCCGGCGCCGCACGGTAAAATCCGCTAAACCTCCGAGCACGGCAGAAAGCCCGATTTCGCCCCGTCGCAACGGGGACAGCACCAGTTTTCCGGCAGGTCGGAAAAGGCGGTGCCGGGCGGAATCTGCGCCTGCACATCGCCCTCCTCCGGATCGTAGACGTGCCAGCAGACGCGGCATTCGAAGCGCGTTGCATCGGCCACGATCAGCTTTCCTTCAGCATCGCGAGCAGTTCCTCGATCCACTGCAGCGAATCCTCGAAATCCTCCTGGGTAGCCTGCGCCGCTTGCGGAATCGGGGTGATTTCCACGGTATTCAGGATCATTTGGTCGCTGGCATTGAAATACTGGACCCACCACACATTGGGCAAGCCCGTCAGACGGATGCGGCAGTCGCCGTAACCCTTGGACAATATGGACACGCCGGCCAGTCCCAGCACTTCGACCAGATAAGCCAGGTCGTTTTCGGTCATCGGCAGCAGCGACAGATTTATGACCTCGCTTTGTCCTTCCTGGAAGGCGACCGATTTGGCGAACAGCTCCGTCAATAGCGAAGGCGCGTTCATGAGGCCGTCCGGGAAAGACCGCGGCCGTTCGACGCCGGCCGTGTACGTTCCGGCATGCCGCAACACCGACGGAACCGAGCCGACTTCGAGATAGTCCCGAACGGTTCCTCCGGCGCGGAATTCGCGCAGCCGCCAAACCCCGATGAACACCGACTCGCGTATCGCCCAGCGCACATCGTCAGCATCGATCAAGGCGCTGACCTCCCCGTCGCCCAACACCTGGTCGAGAAAACGGCGGGTTTCTTCGTCGTACGAATCGAGATGGATGCGGTCCGAATCGATACCGTTCAACTCGGCGGACAAGCACTCGGCCAATCGGCGCACGACGGCGATGCCGGCCTGGCAGGCGGGAATCTCCCCCGGCAGCGGCATCGAAAAGCTGTGCATGCCTTGCGGCATCGCGAGATAGCCGCATTCGGGATCGTCAAAAGGCGTGACCGGCGCGGCGTTCTCGGTGGCCACCGGGCTGTGCTGTTCGAGCATGGTCATTAACCCTCCCCGTCCAGCCATTGCTGGATCTGACTGTGATAATCGGTCCAGGCTTGTATGCGTGCCATGATCTTGGATGTCTGGCCGTCGTTCAAGAATACCAGCGCGGGATAGACCGCAACGCCGTAGTCCCGGGCCACGGATACAACGGCCTCGGGTTTCAAGACCGCCGCTCGCAGCGACGGAAACGCGCGCAGCAGTTCCGGAAGAACCACGGCGAGATCGGCGTTCTCCGGATGGGCTTTGGGGTCGTTGAAAAAACCGACCAGGCATTGCGGATGCGCCGCGGCGAACTCGGCCAGGCCCTCTCTATCCACCAAGTTAATGGCCGGGCTGCCCGAAAGCCGATCGAACATTTCCGCCAGGGTCATGTCGGCTCCCGCAAGAAGTCGGGTAGCTGAGGCTCCCGATCCACCAGGTCGGCGAAGGCCGCGGCCGGGTCATAATGGCCGGCCATGGCGTCGCGGAGTCCCGCCAACGCGGCCTGAATTTGCGCGGCGCGCTCGGGCTCGAGAACCTCTCGGGCCGCGCCAAGAAACGTCAATACCCAGGTACCCTCCGGCTGCGATCCAACCAGACGCATGTCGACCATTCCCTCACCGTCGGCGCCCTTGCACCACGCCTGAAACGGTTCCGCTCGAACGACTTGCATCGGAACGCCTATGCACATCTCAGTCGCTCCGCAGTGCCAGAAAGCGTTCATCTCCGACTCGACAGGCCTCCCCTGCCGATGGACGCCGAGCCTCGTAGGCCGCCATGCCTAAGGGATCGGAATCCGGCCCCGCCTGCGTCCGCTTCTCGACAACGATGTCGAGTTCGGCCAGATACTGGAGGATGCGGGCCATCGCCGGTTCCAGCATGGCCTTGACCGGCTCGCTGAGACTGCCGCCGTAATCCTCCAACACGCAAGGCTGAACGCCGACGAGGTACAAATGCCGCGGCGTATGGCCGAGCAGTTCGCCCAAGGCCAGCACCTCCTGAAAGGAGACCTGATGCAGGCTCATCTTCTTTGCTCCCAAATAAGCCGGCACCTCTGCATCGCGCAATTCCACCAGCGTCCCCGGATCGCATTTGAAATCCACGGCATCGGCGATGATCAGCGTATCGGCTTCCTGCACGTAGGGCAGCAAGGCCAATCCCTGGGTGCCGCCGTCCATCAGCCGCACCGATTCGGGAAAGTCGTAGTTTCGTTGCAGCGCCTGCACGACACGCACCCCGAATCCCTCGTCGGCCCACAGTACATTGCCGATGCCGAGAATCAGAATCCGGTTCATGGCCTATCATCCCGGAAATTGCGCCAGCCGTCGATCATCGTGCCGGTCATGGATTGCCGCGACAGCCGTTGTTCGCGGATGACGACATAGACGTGGATCAAGGCGAACACGACCAGATACCACATGCCCACATGATGCCAGGTATGAACGTCCTGGCTCTGGCCGAACAGCGGAATCACCCAGCCGAACCAGCGGCTGGCCCAGCTCCCCTGCCCCAAGCCTTCGCCGTACAGCGCGAAACCGGTCACAATCATGAACAACGCGCCCAGCACGTAGAACACGAACATGGCCATGTTGGCGAGAGGATTGTGGCCCGCGTGCTTGCGCGGTTCCGGCACCAGAAACAGATACCATTTGATTTCGTGCCAGAGGCCGTCCCACCATTCGGCGCGGTGTATCGCCGGCACGAACAGCTCGCGCGCATACTGGTTGCCGACCAGCGCCCAGTAGACGCGGCCGATGAAACCGACCGCCAGTACGTAACCGGCCGCGAAATGCACGAAGCGCACATAGCCCATCAGATAGTGCTCGCTGGCTTCGCCATCCGGAGCGACCAAGGGCGAGGCGATCAAGTAACCGGTAACGGCGAGCACCACCAGGGCCAGCGCGTTAACCCAGTGCCACAGGCGCACCGGCCGTTCGTAGACATAAACCGGGTTCTGCACCGAATCGATAGCGGACATGGTAGCCCCCTCACCAGGCCTGAACGAGCAGAGCGACTCCGAACACGCTGGCGGCCCCGCCGGCGACGCGATACATGCCCGGCACCCGGAGCAGGCAACGGCCCAGCACGATGCCGAGGAGATGCAGCAAGCCCGTGGCGATCACGAATCCGGCCGCATAGGCGGCGAACGCGGCGCCTTGAGCCATTTCGAGGCCGTGGGCATAGCCATGGGCCACGGCGAAAAGGCCGACGATCATGCCAGCGAGCACGCCCGAAAGCCGAACCTTACCCAAAAGCAACAGCCCTAGCGCCAGGACCGATGCGGCAATGGCAGGCTCCGCCCCGGTGATCACCACCCCGAATGCTCCCAGCGCACCGCCCAGAACCATGGCCGCCATGAACGCCGCGGGCAATCGCCACAATCGCCCCGGCTCGGTGGTCACCAGCGCTGCCCACACGCCCACGCACACCATCGCCGCAAGATGATCGGCGCCGAGCAAGGGATGAACGAAACCGCTCGCGAATCCTTCCACCGGGTGAAAACCGGTATGGGCGACGGCCTGACCGGCGCAGATGGACAATATCAGCAATAGAAAGCTTTGTTGTTTGAAACGCATGGGATACCTCGTACGCTATCGAACACGGATTCGTGTCAGTTCCTGCCCGTCCCGGTCCATGACATGGGTCGAACAGGCCAGACAGGGATCGAAACTGTGCAGGGTACGCAGGATTTCCAGGGGTTCTTCCGCCTTTTCGACCTGTGTGTTCATCAACGCGGCTTCGAATGCGCCGATATTGCCGGCCGGATCGCGCGGGGAACCGTTCCAGGTGGTCGGCACGATGCACTGATAATTTTCGATCTTCCCGTCTTTGACTTTCACCCAATGTCCCAAGGCCCCGCGCGGCGCCTCGGTGGTGCCGACGCCACGGGCCTCGGCGGGCCAGGTTTTCGGCTCCCATTTGGCAACGTTGGCGGTGCTCAGGTCACCGGCCTTGATGTTCCTCATCAACTTGTCCTGGAAATGCCGCATCAGCCTTGCGCAATACTGAGCTTCCAGTCCTCGCGCGGCGGTACGGCCCAGGGTCGAGAACAACGCGTCCAGCGGCAGACCGAGGTCGCGCAGCAACTTGTCGACCGGTTCCTTGATTTCCGGCATTCCCTTTGCGTAGCCGACGATATAGCGGGCCAACGGGCCGACCTCCATGGCGTGGCCGCGCCAGCGAGGCGCCTTGATCCACGAGTATTTGGCACTCTCGTCCAGGTTTTCGATGTTGGTGCGGGTGCCCTTGGTGTTGCGACCGAGCACGAAGTTCGGTTCAGTCACGCCGTCGAAGGGATGCAGACCGATTTCGTCGTCCGGATAGCGATACCAGGAATGCGTCACGAACTCCTGGATCTGGGCCGGATCTCTCAGATCGACCTCGTGAATCTCCTTCAGATTGCCGTTGATGATGGCTCCGCGCGGCAAGCGCAGATTGTCGGCGGATGGGTCGTTGGCCTTTTCCGGGATATCGCCGTAGGCTAGCACATTGGTCGACGACAGGCCGCCGCCGTAGAGCCAATCCTTGTAGAAGGACGCGATGGCCTGCAAATCGGGTAGGTAAACCTGCTCGATGAACTCGATGGTCTGGTCGATGATGGACGAGACCAGGTTCAAACGTTCCATGTTGATCCCGCCGACCGCCCCGATGTCGTCCACGTTGATCGCGCACGGTACGCCGCCCACCAGCCAGTTCGGATGCGGGTTCTTGCCGCCGTAAACGGTGTGAATCTTGACGATTTCCTTCTGGAAATCGAGCGCTTCGAGGTAATGCGCAACGGCCATCAAATTGGCTTCCGGCGGCAGTTTGTAGGCCGGATTGCCCCAATAGCCGTTCGCGAACGGTCCGAGCTGGCCGCTCTCGACGAACTTCTTCAGCCGCGTGGCGATATCGTGGAAATACCCCGGCGAGGACTTCGCCCACGGCGAAATGCTCTGCGCGAGTTCCGAAGTTGCCTTCGGGTCGGCTTTCAGCGCGCTGACCACGTCCACCCAGTCCAGCGCGTGCAAATGGTAGAAATGCACCAGATGGTCGTGAACCTGCAGGGTTAGCTGCATGATGTTGCGGATCGAGTTGGCGTTCTCCGGAATGCTGATTCCAAGGGCATCCTCGACCGCGCGCACCGACGTCAGTGCATGGGTGCCGGTGCAGACGCCGCAGATCCGCTCGGTGAAGGCCCAGGCGTCGCGCGGGTCCCTGCCCTTCAGGATTACTTCCAGGCCGCGCCACATGGTGCCGCTGGACACCGCGTTGCGGATCACGTTGTTTTCGTCCAGGTTGACCTCGCAGCGCATATGGCCTTCGATACGGGTGACCGGATCGACAACGATGCGCTTGCCGCTGTCGTCCAGCTTGAAGCCGTTCGGCGTTTGAGTGACCGTCATACGTGTTCTCGCTCGTTCTTATCGTTTTCGGATTCTTTGCCTTTCACGTGCTTGCCGACGGAGACGGCGGCGTGGCCCGCGATCGCCGTACCGACCGCACCGGCCGCGATCAACCCCACGGTGTCGGCATTCGACTCGATGCCGAAGGCGTTCAAACCGGTCACGCGGTGGTAGAAAGGCCCTTTGTCCCAGAACCCGTCCTCGGAACAGCCGATGCAGCCGTGGCCCGACTGGATCGGGAACGACACGCCGCCGTTCCAGCGCACCGTGGAGCAGGCGTTATACGTGGTCGGTCCCTTGCAGCCCATTTTGTAGAGACAGTAACCCTTGCGCGCGGCCTCGTCATCCCAGGTCTCGACGAACTGTCCGGCGTCGAAGTGCGGGCGCCGATAGCATTTGTCGTGGATGCGCTGACCGTAGAACATCTTGGGACGTCCCTGGGCGTCCAGGTCCGGGAGTTTGTCGAAGGTCAGCATGTAGGTGACGACGGCGGTCATGACCTCGGCGATGGGCGGACAGCCCGGCACCTTGATCACCGGTTTGTCGGTGATCACCTTGTGCACCGGAGTGGCCTGTGTGGGATTCGGCTTGGCGGCCTGGACGCAGCCCCAGGAGGCGCAGGAGCCCCAGGCGATCACCGCGAGGCAATCCTTGGCGGCGTAACGCAACTGCTCGACGAAAGGCTTGCCGCCGATGATGCAGAACATGCCGTCCTCGTTCAGCGGCGGATTCCCCTCCACCGCGAGGATGTAGCGGCCCTTGTACTTGCGGATGGTCTCTTCGAGTATCGCCTCGGCCTGATGGCCGGCGGATACCATCAGCGTGTCGTCGTAGTCCAGCGAGAGCATCGACAGCACCACGTCCTTGGCCAGCGGATGCGCCGAGCGGATGAAGGATTCGGAACAGCAGGTGCATTCCAGGCCGTGTAGCCACAGGACCGGCGTGCGCGGCTTGTTTTCCATCGCGTGGACGATCTGGCCGACGAACTGCGGCCCCAGGGCCAGAGCCGACGCGGTCAGCCCGCAGTATTTCAGAAAACTGCGGCGACTGATGCCCTGCCGGCGCATGACATCGTAAAAGCTTTCGGAATTCACCATCCACTCCCCCTGATATTTTTGTTCGTGTGGATCGACGGATTGCGGAAATGAGCGGCCTGATCAGACGCTCGAGCGCCCGCGGGCATGGCTCAAGCATCGTTGACGCATGGTTCGGCGCGATTCGTTTCCAAAGAGTGTGCGCCGTCACTCGCCGGCGGTCCTTGCCCAGGCTTTTTAATTCCATGTGTTTTGTGAGGTTTTTACTTGAAGATAACCGAGCTTGTCAATCGGTTATTCACGTTAAACTATTCGTCGATCGTCAATAACCCTTTACAACCGGGGACATCCGTTTGATCAAGCTACTGCACACCGCCGACTGGCAGATCGGCAAGCTGTTCGGACAGTTCGAGCCCGACGATGCCGCTCTTCTCGCGGAAGCTCGATTCAAGGCCGTCGAAAGACTCGCGAGCTTGGCAACCGAAAACCGAGTCGACCTCATGCTGGTCGCGGGGGATGTTTTCGATGCGCAGGGCGTCGCAGACAAGACCATCCACCGGCTCTTCCATTCGATGGCGGGTTTCGAAGGGCCGTGGATCTTGCTTCCGGGGAACCACGATTCGGCGCTCGCCGAATCCGTCTGGACCCGCGCGCTCCGCCTCAAGGCCATTCCCGCAAATGTGACCGTCTGCCTGCAGCCGGAGCCCGTTCTGCTCGAATCGATCGGCGTCGCCGTGCTGCCGGCACCGCTGACCCAGCGCCATACCCATACCGACCTGACCGAATGGTTCGCCGGGGCCGAGACGTCCGTCGGCATGCTGAGGGTCGGACTGGCCCACGGCAGCGTTCAGGGCATCCTGCCGGAAGACATCGATTCGCCCAACCCGATCGCCCCTGAACGTGCCGAGCAGGCGCGCCTCGATTACCTCGCGCTCGGAGACTGGCACGGCACGAAACAGATCGATCCGCGCACCTGGTACAGCGGCACGCCGGAAACCGATCGCTTCAGATCCAACGAATCCGGCCGGGCGCTGCTGGTCGAACTGTCGGAACCGCGTGCAGTGCCGACGGTGACGCCGGTCGCGACTGGCCAATACCGCTGGCATTCGGAAGCGCTAGCGCTTCAGGTGCCGAGCGATGTCGAGCTAGCGTTGCCGAAAATTTCGGCTTTCGGACCGGCGGACGTCGTGCAGCTTGAACTGTCCGGACAAACCGATCTCGACGGATACCGGCGTCTTTGCGTGGCTATCGAGCAAGCCCGCGGCAACGCTCGGAGCCTCTTGGCCGATTTGTCCGCTTTACGTCTCGAACCGACCGCGGAGGACATCGACGCCTTGAAAGCGGACGGCTATCTGGGCGAAGTCATCGCCGAGCTCCGCGCAAGCCAGGACGGAGCGGACGCGGAAGTCGCACGGGAAGCGCTGGCCCTGCTGGCGGGCATCCTCGATGCTCAGCACGCGAAAGCCGGAGGTTCCTTGTGAGACTTTCCCGCATCCGTATCGAACAGTTCAAGAAGTTCCGGCAACCGATCGAGATCAAGGACCTCGAACCGGGGCTAAATTTGTTCACCGGACCGAACGAAGCCGGCAAGAGCACGATCGTCTCGGCCATCCGCGCTGCGTTCTTTGAACGGCATCGTTCCGGCAGCGTCGACGACCTGCGTCCCTGGGGCGATACATCGGCATCCCCCACCGTCGAACTGGAGTTCGCCATCGGGGATACTCATTACAGGCTCCTCAAGAGTTTTCTCGGCAAGAAGCGCTGCGAGCTGCAGATCGGCACGCAGCGGCTGGACAGTGCCGAGGCCGAAGACCATCTCGCGGAACTCCTGGGTTTTCGCTACGCCGGCCGGGGCGCCAGCGGTTCCGAGCACTGGGGCATTCCGGGGTTGTTGTGGATCCAGCAGGGAGCCGGGCACGACATTCGGGACTCGGTGACGCATGCGATAGACCACCTTCGTACTGCTCTGAACGCATCGCTGGGAGAGATAGCCAGCAGCGGCGGCGATTCGGTTCTGGCGACGGTCGAAGCCGCCCGCAACGAGTTGCTGACTCCTTCGGCCGGCAAGCCGCGGGGAGTGTATGCCGAGGCGCTCGATCAGGAGGCTGCACTGGCGAACGCCATTCGTGAACTCGACTCGGAAATCGCCGCTTATCGCCAGAAAGTCGATACGCTCGCTGCCCTGCGCCGCGAACACGCCGCCGACGAAGCCGAAAAGCCCTGGATCGGCTTTCGCGAACAGGAACGAGCCGCGGCCGAAAAGCTGGAGGCTATCGGGCGCGTCGAAGAAACCTTAGCCACCGAGAAATTGCGCGCGACCCAGGTCGACGAGCGGATCAGGCTGCTGCACGGTCAACTGGAAACCTTCGGGCGGCAGGAGAAGGAGCTCGAAACACGCGAGGCAGAACGCGAATCCATCCGGCAAAGGCTGGAAGGAGCAACCGCGCTCGTCGAGGAATGGCAGTCGAAGCGTGCCGAAGCGGAACAGCGCCACGAGGCGGCTCGCGAGACGCTGCGCCTTGCCCGTCAGGCGGATACCCGGCTCAGCCTGACACGGGAGCTTGACGCCGGCCGGCTGAAGCTGAAAAACGCCGCCGAGGCACTCGCAAGAGCCGAGACGGAGCAGGCCGCCGTGGTCGAATTGAAACGGCAAGCCGCCGTCACCGAGATCAAGCTTAAAGATCTCGAGTTGCTGCGGGATCAACACCGGCAGATTCGCGAAACGCAAATCCGGCTCGACACGGCTGCGACACGGCTGCGCTTCGCGATCGAAGACGGCCGTAGCATCGGAATCGGCGCCGAATCGGTCACCAGCAAGGGCGAAAGACTGCTGCTCGAAACGACCCCCCTCACGCTGCCGGGGCTGGGCCAACTCGAAATCGCGCCCGGCGGCTCCGACCTGTCCCAGCTTCGCGCCGAAGCGAAAGAACTCGCCGATAGACACGAAACCCTGCTGCAGCGGCTCGGCTTGCCCTCGCTGGAAGCCGCCGAAGCGCGTTATCACACCCACACTCGACAGCTTGCCGACATCAAAACGGCCGACGCCACACTGAAAGCACTCGCCCCACAGGGTATCGAGCCGCTTCGGACCGAATTGGCCGTCCAGCAAGCGCGCGTCCAAGAAATCGAAAAAGCCCTGAGCCAGCTTCCGCCCGAAACCCCGAAGGCGGCCAAACTCCCCTCCGTCGCCGAGGCGGAAACCGCCGAGGAATCCGGCCGGCAATCGCTCGCGCGGATCAACGACAGCCTGCACGAAGCGCGGCTCGCCGCCGGCAAAGAGCAGACGGCGTTCGAAACCGCGACGCGCGAACTCGCAGCCGCGCGCGCCGTAGTAGACGATCCGCAGCGGCCCGACCGAGTGGCGGCGGCAAACCGGGACCTGGTCGACGCCCGTGCCGAGCAATCCACCCTGGTCGCCCGTATCGAGGTATTGACTCGGCAATTGGCCGAAGCACGCCCCGATATTCTGAAACAGGATATCGAGCGTTTCCGCCTCAGCGCCGAGCAGCTCGAAAAGCGCTTCAACGAGCGCCGCGACCAATTGATGAGCCTACAAGTCGAGCTTCAGACGACCGGCGCCCAAGGGCTGGAAGAGCGCCGCGCGGAACTCGCCCGCGACCACGCGCAGATCCAGCGCAGGGTCGAAGAACTGCACCGCCGCGCCGACGCGCTGGACCACCTGCTGAAACTGCTGCGCGACAAGCGCCGCGCCTTGACCCAGAGGCTTCAGGCCCCACTGCAAAAACACCTCAACCGCTATCTCCAGCTCCTGTTCCCAGCCGCCTGCCTCGACATCGACGAAAACCTCTCGCCCGGCTCGCTGACGCGCGTCGGATCGAACGGATCGGAACTCGGCGACTTCGAGGACTTGAGCTTCGGCGCGCGCGAACAGATGGGCATCATCAGCCGGCTCGCCTATGCAGGGCTATTGCGCGACGCCGGCCGCCCCACCCTCATCATCCTCGACGACGCTCTCGTCCACTGCGACGAGGAGCGACTCGCGCAGATGAAACGCGTGCTGTTCGATGCCGCGACGCGGCACCAGATTCTGCTGTTTACCTGCCATCCGGCGAAGTGGCGAGATCTGGGAGTCGGGGCGAGATCGTTGGAGGCGATTCGATCCGGAACCTAAATGCCGATCCGTTTTGGAGTCTTAGCCAAGAGGGAGGATTTGCGCACTCGCGTAATCGGCATTTCCGCGGCATACACGGCGGGTTACGGCTGCCGCCTAACCCGCCCTACCGTGCTCGCAAAGTATGTAGATTTCGAAGGCTTACCTAGAATTTGTCGATAGAAGTTTCAATATCGATAAACCCAACCCTGAGAATAAGAATGAAAAACGAGCCAACCCGCCACAGCGGCGATTTTAGGGGGAAGTTTCGTTCTGATCATTCGAGGATGAGCCGAATGAAGCTGTCAGCTAAATTTCTGATTTTTCCACTCTCTTTCGCTTCCGCCGTCGCGCTGGCATCGGGCGATGGGTGCGATTTCTGGTGCGGCGAGTTTCCCAATGCCTATTTTCTTGCGCCCGACAACGATAGCCGCGGTAACCTGGGATTATTGCTCGAAGATCAGGGCGTCGTTCATTACCGGCCGAAGGCCATGCCGTTTCATTACGGCGAGTTCATGGAGCCGGCGAATCCCGCCGCGGCGGAATCTGAAAACACCGTGACTTCCCTAGCAGCCGATCTCGGTGTTGTCGGCGGCGACAGCGTTGCGAGCGATTTGCAGCGCTTGGCGGCAAGCGGTTATGGGCGCTGCCTGACCGACAATGTTCAAGCCGTCGAGGCGTTTCTCAAGGAGCTCAAGAACGCTACCCTGCCCGGCCAGGACGGGATGCTGCTGGCTCAGGAGCGCTTGCGATTTGCAGGCTTGTGCGAGAAAGCGATGGAAGGTCATCAGCCGCTTCCGGTATCGGAGGCGGCCAAGCCCTATGCCCATTATCTCGAAGCGGCGGCGAACTTCTACGCCGGCCGATATGAGCCGGCGCTAGCCCAATTCAAGGCCCTCGCGACCGACGCGCCGGACTGGGTGCGAGAAGCTTCGCTTTACATGTTGGGACGGGTGGCTTTGAACCAGGCGCAAATCCGATTCGATATGTGGAGCGAACCGAGTGCCGAGAACATCGACAAGGCGTTTTTGGACCAGGCGGCCTCCGCCTTCGGCGATTATCTGAAGACGTATCCGAAAGGACGTTATGCCGAATCCGCCAAGGGCTTGTTTCGGAAAATTCATTGGCTGGCGGCGGACAACGCGGCGCTGGCCGCGGATTATCAAGCCTGGCTGGCGACGATGGGTAACGGCACGACGAGCGAAACCGTCCTGGATTTCATCGACGAAACCGAACGCAAGGCCGATCCGGCGGGGAACATCGTTGATGCCCTCTGGCCTTCGCCGGTTCTTGCAAGTCTCGGCACGCTTGCCTCCTGGCGGCCGCAGAACGAAGGCGAGCCGTCGGTGCCTCCGGTGGATGTCGAAATGCTCGCGGCGCATCGGGGCGACTTCGCCAACGCCGGGCTCGAACCGCTCTGGTCCTACCTCGCCTTGGCGCATGCATTTTGGATGGAAAAGAATTATCCGGAGCTGATCCGGCAGACCGCATCCGAGCGCATCGCGGCAAAGCCTTCGAACCTGGCCTACAGCCGCTGGGTATTGCGGGGACTTTCCCTAATGGCGCTGCGGCAATTTCCGGAAGCCGAAAGCCATTGGCTGGAAACGCTGAAAACCGTCGAACATCCGGGGCAAAAAATACAGGCGCAATGGTTGTTGGCCTTGACCTGGAACGAAACCAGCCGATTGGACAGCGTTTATGCCAAGGACTCGCCTGTCGCCCTCCCCGAAATTCAGGATTACTTTATTCACAAGGCCAAACCGCCCTTATTGGAAAGCCTCCTCAAGCGGGAGGATCTGCCGCCCCATACAAAATCGCTCGCCTATTTCAGGCTTGTCAGCCAATGGGTGCGGCACCGCGACTTCGCCGCAGCCGAGCTGATATTGGCCGCTTATCCGCCCACCGAATTCGCATTGGCCGGAGACACGTTGGCGCCGCTGTCATCCGAGGGAGAGAAGGAAGGCTATACCTGTCCCGCGTTCAGGGAACTGCTCGCCGCCCTGCAAAAGACGCCGGATTCGGGACGCTGGCTTAACTGCATGGGGGATTTTCTCCGCACTTGGAATTGGAATGCCCCTGCTCCGGTCATCGCCGACGCAGATCCCGTCGATTTCGATCTCCATCGCTGGCATGAACCGGGCGACTACGGACTGCCGGCCACGCCGGCCGAGGATGCCTTCGGCGGGAAGACCTACACCAGCATGGATTATTACCGCGAAACCATCGAACGGCGTGGCCTGGCGCGAACGGATGACGACCTGGCCTATGCCCTGCATCGGGCCACTACCTGCTTCGCTTCGTCGGGCAATAATCATTGCGGCGATCAGGACATTCCCAAAGCGCAACGGGCGGCATGGTTCAAGCGGCTGAAAACCCAATACAAGAATTCGCCTTGGGCCACGGGGCAGAAATATTATTGGTGAGGCGGCGGCTTCGCGCCTGGGCGGCAATCGTTCTGGCCGGCTGTGCGTCGTGGTTCGGCAGCGCGCGCGCCGCTGTTGACTACTGGGCCTGGCATCCGAACGTGCATCTTGCGCGGATACTGGACGACGCTGGGAGACTCTATCTGTTCGAGGGCGAGCTTCTGGTACGCGGCGGAGATCCGTTCTTCCAGCGCCGAGGCTTCCCTCCCCCAACCGCATCGCCTCACCCCGTCGTTCTGGTGTACCGCCTCGAAGCCATGGAATGGCCGGAGCCGCTGCAACGGCAGGTGGAACGCGATCTCGCCGCATTCGAGGCAAAACGTAACCAGGTCTGGGGAATCCAGATCGATTTCGATGCCCGCACCCGAAATCTCGACCGTTACGGCGAACTGCTCGGGCAGGTCAGAGCCCGTCTGCCGGCCCGCTACCGCCTGAGCGTAACGGGCCTGATGGATTGGGCAAGCCAGGGAAAGCTGAAGGATCTAAACGCCTTGCAAGGCGTGGTGGATGAAGTCGTATTCCAGGCGTACCAAGGCACGGGACCAATAAAAGACCATCAACGCTATTTCGAGCGATTGTCCGCCCGAGGGCTGTCCGTGCCATTTAAACTTGGCCTCGTCGAGCGCGGCGACTACGACCCGGATGCCTTGGCCGCGGTACGGAAACATCCGTCATATCGAGGAACGGTGATTTTCCTGCTGCCCGATGCAAAGCGGTAGCGTGAGATAGAAAGGCGTCAGAATCATCCTGATCGCAGCCGATTAATCCCGCAAGGCCAGAGCCGATTGCTCGACGGCATGGTAGAAGACGCTCGTGTCCTCGATGAAGTAGTTGAAGAAGCCTCGCTGCACCGGAATCTCGATGGGCACCAGCTCGATTTCGTGGAATCCTTGTTCCTCCAAAGGCCCTTTCAGCCGTTGGTTCCGCAACAGACGGTTGACCAACTCGATGCGGGCGAGTTGCTGGGCATAGGCGCCGTTGAACCAAAGCTCCGTCTCCAGGTCCTGAACCTCGATAAAGCTTTCCGGCAACTCGCCCACCCATTGATACCGCTGGGGCCGCGGGATATAGATCACATGGGCGGCGCTCAACTCCGACAGAATGAACTGGCGGGCATAGGCGCCGTCGATGCGCTCTTGAGGCTTTCCATCGCGCTCGAACCCGTAAAGGCTGAGCCAGAGCGCATCCCGAACCGCGTGCGGCGTGATTTTTTCCGCCTTGACCGACGGCAGATCACCGCTCTTCCGCATCTCCTGCGTGTGCGCATCGTCTGGGCGCTTCTCCCGGCGCTCCTGCTGGACCGCGCGGTACGCCTCCCACGCGGCGGTGTTCATGTGAAGGTGCTCGGTCCCTAAACGCGGGCTGAAGCTATTGAAGAAAATCGCGATATCGCTGGCGTTGAACGCCTCTGCGATTTGGTGATAAATCTCCTCGGAGCGTGTCGGCACCAGGAGTTGCGCGGGAAACCAGAGATCGCACCACCGTTCCGGGGGAGTCCGATACCATCGGGAGAAAAGGCGCGTGAAATATTCCGGAATCGCCGGCCGGAACACGCCCTCGCCGCCATACAGATAAGCCAGCCACGATCGGAGCATGGATGGCGGCAGCTGGCGCCATATCTCCGAACGGGTATCATCGGCCGAGTTCTTGAATTCCTGTTCGAGGTCGTGCCCTTCCAGCCAGCGCCAGGTCCAGTAAATCATGCCGGACGTGCAGGAAAGCTGCGTCGGGGTTTTCCCTTCCTTTTGGGCGGCGTGCAGGAAGCCGGCCCCATGGGCGTTTGAGCCGCCTATCCCTCCGAGAGAAAACGCGATGTTCC
The DNA here is from genome assembly GCF_017832375.1 of Methylocaldum sp. RMAD-M. Taxonomy (NCBI): domain Bacteria; kingdom Pseudomonadati; phylum Pseudomonadota; class Gammaproteobacteria; order Methylococcales; family Methylococcaceae; genus Methylocaldum; species Methylocaldum sp. RMAD-M. The sequence continues at coordinate 54,311 of NZ_JAFIBZ010000011.1, forward strand.
TTTGGCCGTTTGCAGTCATATCCTGTCCTCCATGTTAAGCGAGACATAATCCATGCATCCTTTGCCTATCTGGCTGGCGCGATGCTTTCAGCCGCGTGCGCCAGACCTTGTCGTAAGCGGTGCAATCAGCTTCCAAAACGAGCATCGGCACAGACGTTCCACCCCCGGTCGCCAGCGAGCTATTGCAGGCGAATTATCTGCACCCTTCAGGCATCGTTACAGTCATGTGAAAACAATGATGAGTTAGACCCATACGGTGCCGAGTGTCACGCTCAAGGAGACAAAAAGTCCGTTGCGTTTTTGAAAACGGCGAAAAGTGGGGGATGGCTTCGTAGCCGCGCCGAATTCAATCGGCTCTCATCGCCATCGGGACCAAGTTTTCAACGAACTGTCGGGAACATGCGTCCCACGAAAATTCCTGCGCGTAACGCCGGCACTCCTGCGGATCGAGCGACAAGGCCGTAAGGGCAGCCTGCCGGAGATCGTTGTCCAAGACACCCACGCGCTCGTCCCGGATCACGTCCCGTGTGCCCCGCAACGGATAGGCCGCGACCGGAACGCCGCAGGCGAGCGCCTCCAGCATCACCAAGCCGAAGGTATCGGTCCGGCTGGGAAATATCAGGACGTCCGCCGCCGCCATGTAGCGGGCTAATTGCTCTCCGGTCCGATAGCCCACGAAGCGGACCTCGGGATATTTCATTTCCAGCTCTTTTCGTTGCGGCCCGTCGCCGACGACGTATCGGGTGCCAGGCAGATCAAGGCGGAGAAAGGCCTCGATGTTCTTTTCGATGGCGACACGGCCGGCGTACAGAAATATCGGGCGCTCGTCCCCGAGAAAATCCTTTCCCCAGGGCTGAAAGAGTTCTGTGTCGACACCCCGCGACCAGCGCACCAGCCTGCGAAACCCTTTGGAGGCCAACTCGTTCGCGAGAGATTCCGTTGCGACCATGACCCGATGGCTTCGGCTGTGGAACCAGCGGAGATACGTCCAGCTCACGCAATAGGGTATGCCGGCCCGGAGCTTCAGATATTCGTGAAAATGACTATGGTAGGACGTTGTATACGGAAATCCTTTCGCGCGGCAGTAACGGCGAGCCGCGAAGCCGATCGGCCCTTCGGTGGCTATATGCATCGCGTCCGGCTTGAAGGCTTCGATCAGAGGCCGAAGACGGGGGCCGCACAGGAAGGACAGCCCCACAGCAGGGTAACCGGGACACGGCCAGGTTCGAAACCGATCGGGCGTGATGATTTCGACCGTGTGTCCCGACTTTTCCAGCGCGCGACGGGTATTCGTCAAGGTCGTGACGACGCCATTGATTTGAGGATGCCAGGCATCGCTGATCACGATAATCCGCAAAACTTCCTCCTGGGCATGATCGGCGAAGCGCACCGTCGATTTTTCGGGCGGTGCCGGCATACGAATGAAATGCGGCCGCCCGGTTTAAAGAGACCACTGGAAACCGGACCGCTTTCCAGCATTGAAATCGTCAGCAAGGCGGGTAGACTCCGGGATTATTGTCTTTCCGCAATATCATGGACAGACCGCCGCTTCACCACAAGATCATGCTGTACTATGCGTCGCCGCATCTCACGCATGCGGTGGCGACCTTGCCGGTGGCGCTCTTTGTCCCTGCCTTTTATGCCGACGACATGGCCTTGCCGCTCGCCGGGGTAGGCGTGGCGATCGCCGCGTCGAGGGCGCTGGATATGGTCAGCGATCCCCTCATTGGCATTTTGAGCGACCGCCTCAAGACACGATGGGGCCGCCGCAAACCCTGGATTGCCATCGGGACGCCACTCCTGATGCTGTCCGCCTGGATGGTCTTCGCACCGGCCGGCAAGGTTTCGCTGCTCTATCTGTTTGTCTGGGCGAGCCTGCTCTTCTTCGCCTTCACCCTCGTGGATCTGCCCCACAAGGCATGGGGCGCCGAACTCTCGACGGACTACACCGAGCGTACGAATGTAGCGGCTTGGCGCGAAGGATTAGGCGCGCTGGGCCAGATATTGTTCCTAGGCGTGCTGTCCGTCTTGGATTATCTGGGGTACGTGGAAAACCGCGATCAGCTCCGGGTCATCGCCATCATCATCGTTGTCAGTTTGCCGCCGCTGGTAACCGTAGCGCTGTCCAAAGTGCCGGAATTTCCGTCCGAGGAACTGGCGGGCGAACGCCTCGGCGGTTGGGCGGGGCTCCGGCTGGTATTGCGCAATCAGGCTTTCATGCGGACCTTGATTACCTTGCTGCTGCTGGGTACGGCGGTCCTGATTCAAGCCACGCTGCATCGACTGGTATTGACCCATGTGGTCGGCCGCCCCGACATCTTCGCCACGATGATTCTCGCCGAAAACCTCGTCTCGCTTGCCATGGTGCCGGTTTGGATGAGTATCGCGAATCGCATCGGCAAACATCGGGCGATCATTCTCGCCGCGTTTTGGATCGGATTGTGGAGCGTGGGGTTTCCCTGGGTCGATCGCGGCGATACGGCGCTCTATGTGACCTTGATCTTATTGAGGGGCGCAAGCTTGGCTTCCATTTTCATGTTGGCGAACTCTATCGCTGCCGACGTGGTGGATCACGACATCGTCGCGTCGGGCCGGCAACGGACGGGCCTCTTTTTCGCGGTATGGGGCATAGCCATCAAACTGGCCGTCGCCCTGGGGGTTCTCTTGGGCACCGCCCTCCCCGCCGCCTTCGGTTTCGAGCCGTCCGCCCCCGCTCAAGCTCCCGAAGCGAAAAAATGGCTATTGGTGATTTACGGCTGGCTGCCGTGCCTGATCATCGTGTCGGGGCTGCCGATCATGTGGAATTTCCCGATAGACCGTATTCGACAGCGGGCGCTACGGGAACAAATCGCTGCGCGGCGAGCCGGCGTTTTCAAATCGGACATAGGCGGGGCGGCCTAAGTCGCCTCTTTAACACGCTCATGGGATCATCGCGCATTATTCGCTCTCTCGGCGGCAACTTGGTTTATGGAGCTAAGACGGCGGTCCAGCCATCCCTCGATTTTCCTGAGCAGTTCGTGACGCAATGGCGGCGCGGAAAACAGCTGTTCGTGGTGAACCTTATCGATGAGCGGCAGGATTTGGTTATCCGGGTGCTTATCGAAGGTCTTGCCGGCAAAATCGTGACTGCCCCAGGCCGGCGTGATCGGATCGCCGGCGGAATAAACGAGGAAATAAGGGGTGGCAAACCCCGCCATCTCTCGCCTGAAACGAACGATCTCCCCTTCGACCCCTTTTACGTAACGCAGGATGCTGCGGCGGATGATATAGCCGTCGGCGCGGTGGCGTGCCCTCTCCTCTTCCCAGTCGCTCAAGTAATCCGGCACCCAGCCCGGTGTCGTGGGGGAAAAGATATGCCGCAGGCCCGGCCATGACAGCACCTCGAACAGTCCGTCCAGCAAAGGGACGGTAGCGAGCGCCAATGCCTGGTTGGCGATCAACAACGGAAGCGGCTCGCCATGAGAACGAAGGAAATGCTCCTCGGCGTAAAAGGACAGCTTGACGACAGGCGTTTGAAAATAGCCTCGCCAGCCCGGAACCTCGGTCACCGAAAAGGCGGGGCCTAGGAATACGATGCCTTGTATCCGGGATCGTAAATCGTCCTCCGGCGCTTGTTCGAGCAGATAGGACGCGGAGATCAATGAACCCAGGCTGTGGGAAAGGATAAAAATCGGAAGACCCGGTTTGCCGCGCTGATCGCAGACCTCGATCAGGCGCCGCAGCACTTGATCCAAGTCTCGCCGCATCGGCTCCAGATTGCGCAAGCTCGCCTGCGCCAAATAGGCATCGCTGACGTCGAACTCGGAAGCCCCGCCAGTAATGGCCCGGTCGGCGGCCAACAGGCTCGGATTGGACAAGCCGTGAGCGTAAAGATCGAAACCCGCCACGATGAAACGCCTCGCAAAATAGGCGGCGATCTCGTCGTAGCGGCCGATGTATTCGTTCATGCCGTGGACGATCAGGATACAGGCCGGAGCGACCGCGGGTCGTGGCGGCATTTGGACGCGCATCGGCAACGGGCTGTCGCGGTCATTTCTGGACAGCCATACCTCCTGCCCCCATCGGGGATAGGGTTGGGTGACGAACTGCCGGTGAGCGCAACCGCACGACATGGACAAAACCAGGATGAGAATCAACTTCACAATGGTATATCCGAAGGGTAGCCAAGGGTATGTTTGCGCGCATTGCAGTCGTGGCAGTGATGCCTGAGCGACGAGAGTACCTGCTTGGACCGTGACAATCGCTTTTTCCGAGCGTAGCCTGATCACGGCGCGATTCGCTTTTCTGCTCAGGAGATCGATTCATGATCGAAAACGTCCGCCTCTGTCGTCCGGCGATCATCGCCTTTTTCCTGATCGCTTGGGCAGTCCTCTTCTGTTCGGTGTCTTTGGCCGAATCCGCCAAAACGCTGATTCGAAATGCCTCCCTCATCTTGACCATGGATTCCTCGGTTGGCGCGGGCGATTTGGGGATCGTGGAGAACGCCGATATTCTGATCGAAAAAGACAAGATCGCGGCGGTCGGCAAGCATCTGCGAAGTACCGGGGCGCGTGTCGTGGACGCCACCGGGATGATCGTCATGCCGGGCTTTGTCGATGTGCACAATCATCTGTGGCAGTCGCTCATTCGGGGCTGCGGCACAGACCAGGACCTCATGGGTTGGCTGGATGCCTGTGTGCTTCCCTTGTTCGACCCGCAAATTACCGTATCGCGCTCGGAGGCCTATGCCGGCGTACGGCTGAGTACGCTGGACCTGATCGACACCGGAGTCACCACCACCGTCGAATGGTCCCACGCCTTTACGCCGGAATTCGTTCGGGGAGAACTCCAGGCGCTGACCGAATCAGGGCTGCGTTTCGTGTTTGCGTATTTCGGACGCGACGACCCTGGCGTTATCGCCCATATGAAGCTGGTCAAGCAGACCCTGATCGATCCCAATCCCAAGGCGAGTTTTCAGGTTGCATCCCACCCGGCTGAGGCATCACGTGACGACGTTAAAGCGATGGCGAAGCTGGCCAAGGAATTGGGCGTAAAACACCATGTTCACCTGTTGGAAAATATCGAGAACCGCGACGAAAACATGTTCGACGTACTCGCGGAGTCGGGCGCCCTCGGCCCGGATCTCCTGGGTGCACACGCAATCCACCTCACCGACGAGGAAATCGGGATACTCGCAGCCCAGGACGTGCGCGTTCTCCACAACCCGATCAGTAATATGCGCTTGGCATCGGGTGTGATTCGCCTTCCGGAGCTAAAGCAAGCCGGCGTTCAGGTAGGTCTCGGCCTGGACGGGGGAACGAACGACACCAGTGACATGTTCAATAACATGCGGGCGGCGGTAGGACTGCAGCGCGCCAGGACGCTTCGACCCGACGTGTATCCAACGGTCTCGGACGCATTGCGCATGGCCACCGTGGACGGGGCGAAGCTGCTCGATATGTCCGACCGTGTGGGCTCGTTGACGCCTGGCAAACAGGCCGACTTGATCATCCTAGATCCGGAGAAATTCAATTTTGCCCCACGTGGGGATTGGGTTAGCCAAATCGTGTTCAACGGCCAACCTCGAAATGTGGAATGGGTCTTCGTGGGAGGGCAAGTGCTGAAGAATAACGGGAAAATACTCGGCGTAAACCCGGCGAAGGTTATAGAAGCCGCGCAGAATGCGGCTAACCGAATTCAAGATGCTCTCGAGCCGTAACTCAACTATCGTCCATGCGGAATGCGCGCGTACGGGTGACTTAGAGCCGTAGGTCGGCAATCCTTTGCCGACCAAGCCATTTATCGACCCGCTATGTCGGGAAAGGATTCCCGACCTACTACAGCCAGGAGGCTGCTAACCCAAACTGTAAAATGCTGTAGAGCCATCGAACCAGAGTTAGCCGACGGATCGGTCAGCCGTTTGATTTCAGCATTAACCCGTCGGATGGCACGTCGGTTGTGCTGGTCGTATCGGTTGCTCCAGAGCTCCCGAATCGAAAACAGAAGCCGGAAATATTCCGTTTAGACCTCTATCTGAGGACGATCGGGCGTCGGCCAGTCGAGATGAAAGAACTTGCCTCGTGGCTGATCGGTCCGCTCGTAAGTATGAGCGCCAAAATAATCGCGCTGCGCCTGCAACAAATTGGCGGGGAGCCGGGCGCTCCGGTAGCCGTCGAAATAAGCCAGTGCGGAACTGAACGCCGGGACGGGCATGCCGTTCTGTATGGCGATGGTTACGGTCTGCCGCCAGCGGCTTTGCCCTTCATGCAGTACGTCCTTGAAATAGGGGTCTAGCATCAGGTTCTTCAGGCCCGGATTGCGGGTGTAGGCGTCGGTGATCTTTTGCAGGAAGCGCGCGCGGATGATGCAGCCGCCCCGCCAAAGCTGCGCGATGGTTCCGAAATCGAGCGTCCACTCGTAGGCTTTTTGTGCTTCCGACAGCAACTGAAAGCCCTGAGCATAGGCGCAAATCTTGGAGCAATACAGCGCGCGCCGGACCGCATCGATGATCTCTGCCGAATTGGACGCCGGCTGAAGATCCGGGCCTTTCAGCAATCGACTGGCTTCGACCCGCTCCTCCTTCAGGGCCGACAACGCACGGGCGAATACGGCTTCGGCGATCGAATTTGCCGGTGCGCCCAGTTCCAATGCGCTGGCGGCCGTCCACATGCCGGTGCCTTTCTGGCCGGCTGCATCCAGCACCTGGTCGACCAGGAAACCGGGGCCCGCCGGATCCTTCTGTCCCAAGATGTCCCCGGTAATTTCGATGAGATAGCTGGACAGTTCGCCGCCATTCCACTCGCGGAAGATCTCCCCGATCGCGCCGGCATCCAGCCCAAGCAGATGTTTCATCAGCCAATAAGCTTCGCAGATCAACTGCATATCGATGTACTCGATGCCGTTGTGCACCATTTTGACGTAGTGCCCGGCTCCGTTCGGTCCGATATACGCAGTGCACGGTACGCCGCCCTCCACCGGTTTTCCGGGCGCGGCGCCTTCCAAAGGTACGCCACTTTGCGGATCGACCTTAGCGGCGATGGCGCGCCAGATCGGCTCGAGCTCGGCCCAGGCGCTCGGGCTGCCGCCCGGCATTAGAGAAGGTCCGAACCGCGCGCCGGTTTCGCCACCCGAGACGCCGGAACCGATAAACCGAAATCCCTTTGCGGTCAATTCCTTGTCTCTGCGTATGGTGTCCAGCCAATGCGCATTGCCGCCGTCGACGATGATGTCGCCTGGATCGAGGTGAGGCAGCAGGCTTTCGATGGTGCGATCGGTCGGTGCGCCTGCCTTGACCAGTAGAATGATCTTGCGGGGACGCCGAATGGCTTGGGTGAACTCCTTCAGATCGGTAAAGCCCAGGACGCGCTCGCCGGATGGCTCTTTCTGCCGACAACGCGTCATGAACTCCGCTGTTTTCTCGGAGCTGCGGTTGTAGACTGCGATGGAATAGCCGTGATCGGCGATGTTCAGCGCCAAGTTTTGGCCCATGACCGCTAATCCTATTAGCCCGATGTCCGCACTGTCACTGTTCATAATGGCACCTCTTGTTGCTGGATAATGAGCGGAATTTCCAAATGGCATTTAATCACGCCGGTCGTTGCTTGAACCAAGCAAGTGATTACCGTGCGTAAAGAAAGTAAAGCCCTATTCGAATCGCTCTCACCCCCCTCTTCCAGAGGGAGAGGGGGCACTTGTGGCTTTACTTTCTTAACTATTAGTAATTCGTACCGCCGTTCGGCTGGATCTCGGGACGTCTTCCATACCCTGCGTAAGAGAGGTCATTTCGCAAGCAGAATCAGTTCATTCTCTGCTTCGTCCAAAGTCACGCGGAAACGGCTCAAAAAGCTCATTCCCAAAAGCTTCGCACCGCGGAGACGGTCGTCCGGAAAAAAAGCGACCGGCACGGCTGCAGCCGAAACGGGTCCCACCCGAACCGATTCTAGGATACCGGCTTTAATCGGCACAATATCGTTCGCGGTATGACTGACTCCCGGCTGAAGGGCTTCGGGAACGAAACCCAGTTCGCTTGCCATCGATTCCGGCAAAGCAAGCGTCGAGGCTCCGGTGTCGACGATCAAAGTAACCGGAAAAGCCACGCCGTTTGGTCCTACCAACACCGTTTCGACCTGATGATGGGGGCCGAGCCGCGTCGTTTTGATGGTGGCGTTAAAGGCGCGCGTTTGCGCCGGCATTTTCGCGCTGGTGATCAACAGCCGGTCAACCGCTCCGGGCCGATCACTCATGAGGACGTAGTTGTAATCTTCGAGAAGCATCCTGAGCCGGGTCGGCAGGTCGCCCGCCGCATTTCGCGCAGATTCGGGTCCTAGGCGATCGAGCCCTTGCACGACAAATCCGTGTTCGGCCGCTAACGTTTCCAGCTGGGTGCGCAGAGTTTCCGCTTCGGCCCATGTCGGTGATATGCCGATCAGAAGCATTCCTAAGAAAAACCGGCGTAGACGTCTTACCATGAATTTCCTCATGCAATCATGCTCTCACTGAAACCGTCTTCGACCACGATCCAGGTCCGTTGATCCGGAAAGCCGTACGCCGAACTCGTCGTCCGCCGTTTGGAGCCGCCTTCTTGTGGTAGGCAGGGGTTTTTTGTCCGTCATTGGAACGACCTTACGGAAATTCCCGGAATGCGTTGCGGCGGCAAGTCGATCGATTTTAGCCGCTAAGGTCTGCGTAACATAAATGGTAATATATTCCGTTAATTGACCATGGTCTTATGGCTCGGCCTTTACCACTGTCGGCAGCTTAAACCTAAAATATCGCTGGCACCTAAAAATAATCAGGAAACCTACGGATGAAAGAGTCGGATTACAGCAATTACGTCAAAGCATTCACACGCCTGTTCGAAGCCTACGACGCCGCCGCGCCATATTTAGGAGTCACCGACGATTTCAAATATTATGTCAACCGCAAGCGCACTTGGTTGGAACGGCTCAAATCGCCGGAATTTCCGGTGGCGTTTCTGGGTGCATTCTCGGCCGGCAAGAGCACCATCATCAACGCCGTGCTGGGCGACGATATCTTGCCCCAGGCAACCAAGTCTTTCACCGCCATTCCCACGCTGATCCGTAAAGGGCGCGCTAATCGGGCCGTTATCCATTACCTCAACGAAAGCGCCCGAGACGAGCTGAAAAACCTGTATCTCGAAGAGTTGTCCAAGGAGTTGCGCAAGAGCAGCGATACTTACCGAAAGCTGAGCAAAGGCGAATTGCTGGGCACATTGGCAAAGGATATCGAACAGTACAAAAACCAATTCGGCTCGTTCAACAAGCAAAAATTCTTCGATGAGTTGAAAACCTTGATCGAAGGCTGGAATAAACTCAACGGATCGGTCAAAGAAATCGCTCTGGCGGAGTTGCCGAGCTATGTCACCGAAGATTACGAGGACGTGCTGTTCGTAGATCAGGCAGAAGTCTTCCTCACCGATGTCAGCATCCCCGAAAACGTCGTTCTCGTCGACTTGCCCGGATTAGGCGTGGTCAATCCTCGCCACCGCAAGGTGACCAAATCGTACGTCGAAAACGACGCCAAGGCGTTCGTCATCGCCATGAAGGTGTTTCACCTGCTGGAAGGCGAAGAGATCGAGCTGTTGGCCGAAATCCACAGCCAACGCAAGCGCGTGCTGCAGCGCGCCTTTTGGGCGATCAATCAGTGGGACGTGCTGAGCAGTCAGCAGAAAAAGGAAGAGTTGGCGAACTTCGCGCAAAAAATCGATCATTACGGGTTTCATATCGCCAAGGACCGTGTGTTTCGGGTATCGGCGCTTAATTACCTGCTGCTGAAACTGATTCAGGAAGGCCGGCTGGAAAAGAGCGGCAGTATCCGCGAACATGTAGATGCTCTTCAGAAAGCCATCGGCAAAATACCTGAACGAAACGAGGCTGAAGGTTTTATCAAGTCGCTGGACGAAGCCAAGAATTTCGCCGCATTCCGCAGCAGTCTGTTCGAGTATTTAGCTCACACCGCCAAAGCCGAATTCCTGGACGAAGCGCGCAGCGAATATGTCGATTTGGCCAAGCGACTGCGGGAACGCTTGGAACCGCTGTATCAAAACTACAAAAACAAAAGCGATGACAGTATGAAAAGCACCTTTATCGCCGGCGAATTATCGCGCCGCCAGGACGAAGTCCTGCGGCACCTTCGTACCACCGTAGAAGAACACATCAAGGTACTGCGTACCGAGGTACTGCCGGAATTTGTATTCTGGCGTGATGAAGACCGAGAGCAGCTGGGCGAGCAAATCGTCAACGCCATCGACACCTTGGATCGCAAAGCGCTGAAGAACGAACTGCTCAAAGGCCTGGATCTGCATAGCGTCGTCAGCCGACTGCCGCATAAAATCGAGGAAAACCTTCACATTCAGCATACATTCCGCAGTCAGTTGCAACACCTCTTGGAGGAGCAGATCGTACGCCGTTATCTCTTGCGCCTGCTAGACGGGATTTCTTCCAACGAGGCGCTGCCGGATGAGGTGCTTACGGTTCTAAGTGACCGTTTGAGCGGCCGCGATATGGTTAACCGGCTGAAGGGTATGTGTGACGTGTTCCTGTTCGAGTACGGCGGTGTCATCGACGAACTCGGACGTACCATTATGGCTAAGGAGGCCGACGAGTCCGTCCAGAACAAAGAAGACATCGTGGAATTAGTTCAGAAGAATGCCGACCGCGCCCTGGAAATCGCAAAGAGCGCGCGCCTGCTCGGACCTGACGCGGGTGTCAAGCAAATGCTGGCTTTAGGGGTGGACAAACTGACGAGCATTTACCGAGCCCTTACGGAAACCCAGCCGATATCGCCCGTGACTGCAGGTCAATCCGACGAAATCGATCGTGCCCTCGAGTGCTATAAGATCGGCTTGCTCGATTACACACGCAAGCAACAACGTCAAATCAACAAATTCGCGCGCCGCGGCATAAAAAACTATTTCGAGGAATTGGAAGAGGATTTGCTGACCTATTTCGAATCTGTCAAGGACGAGATAGCCAAAACGATCATGAAACAGCTCAATACCGATATCGACGCCGAATTGAATTCCGAACTGCAAAAGCAGAAAGTGATCAAGGATGCTTATCAGGTCGTGACGACTGCCGTCAGCCAAGGTCGAAGAAGCGCCGACAGTTGAACCGAGACCGCGGACTATCAGTCTTCCGTCGGCTTGCTTTATTTTCCTATTGAGTTGTTTTTCATCGCAGCTGCGGCGTGACGCACGCCAAACATGTAGACCGGAGAAAGCCGCCGTAGGTCGGTAACCCCTTACCGACAAGTAGACCTATTCATGGAAACCTTAACGTGTAGCGTCCGCCATACCAATGCTACATAAATCCAGAAAGATTCCAGCAGCCTTTACGCTTTTTTACGCTCGTCCATCAGACGCTCCATGATCGGCCGGAATATGATTTCCATCGCCAGGCCCATTTTCCCCCCGGGAATAACGATAGAATTGTGTCGGGACATGAAGGACTTATGAATCATCTGCAGCAGATACTCGAAATCGATGTCGAACTTCGTTGGATCTCTGAAGCGGATGATCACAACGCTTTCATCCGGCGTCGGAATATCGCGCGCGATGAAGGGATTTGAAGTATCCACCAAGGGAACTCGCTGAAAATTGATATCGGTACGAGAAAACTGCGGCGTAATCACCTTCACGTAATCCTCCATCCGCCTGAGGATGGTATCGGTGATGTCTTCCGGATTGTAGCCAAACAGAGAGTTATCCCGATGGATTTTCTGAATCCATTCCAAATTGACGATGGGAACGACGCCGACGAGCAGATCGGTATATTTCGCGACATCGATGGTCTCGGTCTTGACCGCGCCGTGCAACCCCTCGTAGAACATCAGGTCGCTCCCACGAGGTGCTTTCTCCCATGGTGTGAAAGTCCCAACTTGGTAGCCGCCGTGCTTTTTCCCCTCTTCCTCGCTGCCAATATAGTACCGACGCTTAGCGGAGCCGGTTTCCCCATATATCTTGAAGGTCCTTTCCAGCTCGTCCAGGATATTGGCCTCAATCGAGAAATGACTGAAGTATTTTCCTTCTTGCTGCGCCTGGGTAATTCGTTCATGCATTTCGAGGAGGGTGTATCGATAAAAGCTATCACCCTCAATCATGAGAGGCTTTAATCCCAGCCGAAAAAAAATGTGCTCAAAAGACTTCTTTACAGTTGTCGTACCCGCACCGGACGAGCCGGTGATGGCAATGACAGGGTGCTTTTTCGACATGGAGGACTCCTCAAGGAACCGCGAGTTTATTGTTGCTTTATTGTTTTTCGCGAGTCCAGCGTTCAAATAATCGCCTGAGAACGTCAATATCGACCAGACTGAACACTTCCGAAGGAGCTTCGCTCAGGCACGTCAAAGGCTGTTCCGGCTCTCCGAGGTGATCTATTACCAGTACTGCCCCGGTAAAATCCTGACCGGAGGTGTAGTCGTTGACGGTAATCAGAGTCGGAATGCCAGCTCCGAGCGACGCTCGCAAGCCGTTTTCCGAATCCTCAAATGCAAGGCAATCCTCAGCCTTCAAGCCTAATTTCGTCAGCACGTACTCATAGATATCGGATGCCGGTTTCTTGTTCGAAACGATATCGCCTGCAGCGATCACTTCGAACCAATCCGGTGCGTCGGTATCGAGAGACGCCGCCAGCAAGGCTTCGACGTTTTCCGCAGACGCGGTCGTCGCGATAGCCAGCCGTAATCCTGCGGCCCTGGCTTCCTTGATCAAGCGAATGATACCCGGCCTAGCCGGAATTCCTTCCCTGTTCAGCAGGTCGATATAATGGCGCGTCTTCGCGGCGTGCAGGTTCTCGATGAATTGGCTTAGTTCGCCCTCGCCGCAGGGGATCTCAGGGTGATAACTGGCTATGAAATGGCGGATGCGCTCCTTGCCGCCAGCAACAGTCAATAACTCGCCATACAGGGCTTCGTCCCAAACCCAATTCAAACGAGCTTCGGCGAAAGCTCGATTGAATGCGACGCGGTGACCTTGGCGTTCCGTATCCACCAGTGTGCCATCCACGTCGAAAATAAGGGCTTTGAACACGGTCTAAGTGACGACCGGATCCAATTCTCCCTTGCTGTACCGCTTGTTCATCTCTTCCAAACTGATGACTTTGATCTTCGAAGCCTGGCCAGCAGCACCGAATGCTTCGTAACGGGCTGCACAAATGCTGGTCATAGCTTTTTGCGCTTCCTTGTAGACTTTGCGCGGATCGAAGTTCTTTTTGTCCTCGACCATGTACTTGCGCATAGCGCCGTACGACGCGATACGAAGATCGGTATCGATATTCACCTTGCGTACGCCATGACGAATACCTTCTACGATTTCCTCGACCGGCACACCATAGGTCTGGCCGATATCGCCGCCGTAGTTATTGATCATCGCCGCCCAGTCTTCCGGTACCGAGGAGGAGCCGTGCATGACCAAGTGGACGTTTGGAATCCTGGCGTGGATTTCTTTGACGCGGTCGATGCGTAGCACTTTGCCGGTCGGCTTCTGAGTAAATTTGTAAGCGCCGTGGCTCGTACCAATGGCAATGGCCAAGGCGTCGACCTTGGTTTTCTTGACGAAATCGGCAGCTTCGTCGGGGTCCGTCAGCAGCTGAGAATGATCCAACTCGCCTACTGCACCGTGGCCATCTTCCTCGCCCGCTTTTCCCGTTTCCAACGAGCCTAGGCAGCCCAATTCACCCTCGACGGAAACGCCGCACGCATGCGCCATATCGGCGACCTTGCGGGTGGTTTCGACGTTGTATTCATAGCTGGAAGGCGTTTTCATGTCTTCCAGCAAGGAACCATCCATCATCACCGAACTGAACCCGGACTGAATGGCACGAATGCACACGGCTGGCGAAGCACCGTGATCCTGGTGCATGCAGATCGGAATATGCGGGTACATTTCCGCCGCGGCGAGAACGAGATGGCGCAGAAACGGCTCGCCCGCATAGCTACGCGCGCCGGCGGATCCTTGCAGAATCACCGGAGCGTCGACTGCGGAAGCGGCTTCCATGATGGCCTTGACCTGCTCCATGTTATTGACATTGAACGCCGGCAGACCGTAGTTGTGCTCGGCGGCGTGATCCAACAATTGTCTTAAGGAAATGATAGCCATCGATCGACTCCTCTCGCCTCCTGATCGCCAACTTAGCGACGAAATTCAGCCAACCGACGATTTCGTCCAAGCGACTTGCTTGAACCGAGCACTGCCGGATGGCGTATGCTCCCTTTCGGCAACCGTCCGCCCGAAGGGGAGCATCCGTTGAAAATCGTCGCCAGTTAGGCCCTTTCTCAAATCTCTAGAAAATCAATCCTAGAGAATCGACTCCACCTGTTTGACAACATTTTCGACGGTAAAGCCGAACTCCTTGAATAGTAGGCCGGCCGGTGCGGATTCGCCGAAGCGGTCCAAGCCCACGATTTTGCCATTGAGTCCTACGTACTTGAACCAGCCATCACTAACACCCGCCTCGACGACGACGCGCTTGGTAACGGCAGACGGTAATACCGACTCGCGGTATGCGGCATCTTGACCGTCGAACACATTGGTCGAAACCATGGAAACCACGCGAATTTTCTTACCCTTGCCTGAAAGCTCCTCCGCCGCCTTCAACGCCAGCTCGACTTCCGAGCCCGTGGCGATGATGATCGCATCCGGCGTCCCATCAGAGTCGCGAACGACGTAACCGCCGCGCCGGATGGCGTCGATCTGCGCCGGAGTGCGAGACACGTGAGGCAGGTTCTGCCGCGAGAAGATCAGGCATGAAGGACCATCCTTGCGCTCAATTGCGGTTTTCCAAGCCACCGCCGTTTCCACCGAGTCGCACGGACGCCAGACCTGCATGTTTGGAATCATGCGCAGCGTGGCAGTTTGTTCGATCGGTTGATGTGTCGGACCATCTTCGCCCAGACCGATGGAGTCGTGGGTGTAGACATAAATCACCGATGCCTTCATGAGGGCCGACATACGCAGCGCGTTGCGTGCGTATTCGGAAAACATCAGGAAGGTCCCGCCGTAAGGTTTAAAACCGCCGTGTAAGGCGATGCCGTTCATAATCGCCGACATGCCGAACTCACGCACGCCATAGTAGACGTAATTGCCGTCGTAACCTTCTGCATTCACGTTCTTGCAGCCGGACCAGATGGTCAGGTTGGAGCCTGCAAGGTCGGCAGAGCCGCCCATGATTTCGGGCAGCAGCGGTCCGAAACCGTTAAGAGCGTTCTGCGACGCTTTTCGGCTCGCGATGGTTTCGGCTTTCTCATTAACTTTCGCGATGAAGGCTTCCGACTTCTCTGCCCAGTCGCGGGGCAACTCGCCTGCCATGCGGCGCTCGAATTCAGCAGCCAATTCCGGATACTCGCTGCGATAGTTTTCGAAGCGGTCGTTCCAGTCGGACTCGGCCTTCGCGCCGATTTCATTCGCATCCCACGCTTCATAAATTTCGGACGGGATTTCGAACGCCGGATGCGGCCAGCCGATGGTCTCACGGACCAAAGCTACTTCATCGGCACCCAATGCGGCGCCGTGGCATTCTTCCTTGCCCTGCTTATTGGGAGAGCCCCAACCGATGATCGTCTGGCAACAGATCAAAGAGGGCTTGTCGGTAACGGCGCGTGCTTCCTCGATGGCCTTCTTCACAGCCTCTGCGTCATGACCGTCGACTTTCGGGATGACGTGCCAGCCGTAGGCTTCAAAACGCTTCGGGGTATCATCCATGAACCAGCCTGGCGTGTTGCCGTGGCCGCGTACTTCACCATCGATCGAAATATTGTTGTCGTCGTAAAATGCGATCAGCTTGCCGAGCTTCATGGATCCGGCAAGCGAGCAAGCTTCGTGGGAAATGCCTTCCATCAAGCAGCCATCGCCCAAGAATGCATAAGTGTAATGATCGACGATTTTGTGGCCGGGACGGTTGAATTGGCCTGCCAGCGTACGTTCGGCCAACGCCATGCCGACCGCGTTGGTGATGCCCTGCCCCAAAGGACCGGTGGTCGTTTCAACGCCCGGTGCATAACCGTATTCCGGATGGCCCGGTGTTTTGGAGTGGAGCTGACGGAAATTTTTCAGCTCTTCGATCGGGAGGTCGTAACCGGTCAAATGCAGCAACGAGTACAAGAGCATGGAACCGTGACCGTTGGAAAGAACGAAGCGGTCGCGATCCGGCCATTTCGGGTTTGCCGGATTGTGCCGCATATAATCGTTCCACAGCACCTCGGCGATATCTGCCATTCCCATTGGCGCTCCCGGATGCCCGGAATTCGCTTTTTGTACAGCATCCATGCTCAAAGCGCGTATGGCGTTTGCTAATTCTCGACGCGAAGGCATATTTTTCTCCTTGATACTTTTTATGGTTAGCTTACGAAAGTAGGGATGGAATTTTATCAGCCTGATCGGCTTTGTCACCAGATTCGCACGAGCGTGCCGTCGGCTGATGGATTCTTCCCCCTTTGAGGTCAATCATTGACAGCTGTTGGAGCCAAAAACATTGCTCCGAGCATTATCCAAGAATCGTCCTGGACCAAAGAACGTAAATGCGTCAGGGCGCCGCTCAAGACTTGCCAGTGTATCGAAAGTCTTCTCCCAACCGATTTGGCAACGACCTGCACACGTAAGCCTGCCGTTCTTGTTAAGACGGTTTGGTTCCATGTATCCTTAGCCGGTTATTGCTGTAGCAGGCCTTAGAGTATTTCTGATCAAGCAGTTCCGTCAGAAATGCTTGTAGTGCCAAATGCAATAGTAATCGGGAGCCGGGATGTTCCCGTAGCTCTCCAGACACATATTACTTTGAAATGCAGGATTCGATTATGCCAAAGAATTTACTTGACCAACTCCGAGAAATGACGGTGGTTGTGGCCGACACCGGCGACATTCAGGCTATAGAAACCTTTAAGCCCCGAGATGCGACTACCAACCCCTCGCTCATTACCGCCGCCGCCCAAATGCCTCAGTATCAGGGCATCGTCGACGACACACTGAAAGGGGCGAGACAGACTCTGGGCAAGGATGCACAGGCATCGCAGGTAGCTTCCCTCGCTTTCGATCGGTTGGCCGTTTCCTTTGGCCTAAAAATTCTGGAAATCATCGAAGGCCGCGTTTCCACGGAAGTGGACGCAAGACTTTCTTATGATACCGAGAGCACTATAGCCAAGGCTCGCGAGATCATCGCGCAGTACGAAGCTGCGGGCATTTCAAAAGAACGCGTGCTCATCAAAATCGCTGCCACCTGGGAAGGCATACAAGCCGCCGGAGTACTGGAAAAGGAAGGCATTCATTGCAACCTGACGCTATTGTTCGGCTTGCATCAGGCGATTGCCTGCGCCGAGGCGGGCGTCACGTTGATTTCTCCCTTTGTTGGGCGAATTCTGGACTGGTATAAGAAAGATACCGGACGCCACTCTTATCCGCCCGCCGAAGATCCAGGTGTTCTTTCGGTCACCCAAATCTACAACTATTACAAGAAGTTTGGCTACAAGACGGAAGTCATGGGCGCGAGCTTCCGGAATATCGGCGAAATTACCGAGTTGGCCGGCTGTGACCTCCTGACCATTGCGCCCTCTCTGTTGTCCGAGCTACAGTCTACCGAGGACGAGCTGCCGCGGAAGTTGGATCCGCAAAAGGCCGCTAGTGCCTCGATCGACAAAATCGCTATGGACAAAGCGACTTACGACCGGATGCATGCCGAGAATCGCATGGCTTCGGAAAAGCTGTCAGAGGGTATCGACGGTTTCACCAAGGCCTTGGAAACGTTGGAAAAACTCCTTGCGACCCGACTATCCTACCTTGAGGGATAGAGGAGACTCTAACTACGCGGCTGAGAATATTTCCGGATCCGAGATCCGGAGGGCGGCCAACTTCTATGGCGATGTGGAACACGTCGACAATCTGGAAGAAGTAGTCGCTTATTCGATGCCGCGATTTTCGTGTAAGAGTTTGGGTGGAACACCGATTAAAACGTCGGCCAGACATCGTTGATTGCCGACGTTGTCCACCCTAGCAAGAAGCGACCTCGAGGAATGCGATCCTTTCAGCTCAACGGTGCGGACCAATTAATCGCTTTCTTTTCCATTGGTTCCAAACGTCCTTATCG
The DNA here is from genome assembly GCF_017832375.1 of Methylocaldum sp. RMAD-M. NCBI lineage: Bacteria > Pseudomonadati > Pseudomonadota > Gammaproteobacteria > Methylococcales > Methylococcaceae > Methylocaldum > Methylocaldum sp. RMAD-M. The sequence continues at coordinate 72,379 of NZ_JAFIBZ010000011.1, forward strand.
GCGCAATAGTCCTCGACAATAGTTTTTTCAAGGATCGCCAGCCCATAATCATCCGAGCGATCTGCCCTATCTCCGGTCTTCCTGCCTTGTCAGACCAATATGCGCCATCTTGCATTGAGTCAACCAAGAAAGATGCCTAAAACTGGTCGTTTATATATTGACATGGTTCAGCGAGGAAAAATTAATCAATTGGGCGGACGTGTTTTCTATTCGTTAAGTTGGAGAAGCAAAATGCCCCCTTCATTTATCCATGAATCTAAGACCCGTGTGTTACCCCGAAAATTATCGGGCACAATGGGCGTCACTCTAATCATTGCAACGTGCTTATTTTCAGCCAGTGCGTTAGCTCATGTTATTAGTGAAGAGGACCATCACGCCTTTGAGCATAAGTATGCTGATATGTGCGTGAAAAAAGAAAAAGCAAATCCGAATAGAGTCATTACAAGCGATGATTCCCCGATCATAAACCTGTGTGAATGCATAGCACAGGAAGAATCAAAGCGCCTTACGATCGATGAAGTGAAAAAATTCCTTCGCGAAAATAAGTACCCCGTATCCCTTCTCATCAAGGCGGGCCAAGCCGAGAACATATGCTCTCAAAAACTGCGACAAACCAAACAATAAGCGCTTCAGATAAAAGCGCATGCCGGCCTCAAGCATTTGCAATGCTTTGCTCGAGCTAGCTATTCCGGAATCTGTGCCGCAGCTACGCGCGAAGTTGCGCATGCGTCAGAGCCAGGAACTGAAACGGAGCCTTTAAATTGAGACGGACTCGGATGATGAGTCCTTCATCTGTAGTCTACAGACCTGGCGGTCTGGAAAATCGGCAGCGAGGAGTATTTTTTGTGAGGCGCTATCACTACGCCCATCCGATCGGTTTCGCTGGCATCGTGAAAAGCGATATAAGCGTGCATGGTTGACGCACGTGCAGGCGCTGAAAAGCGAACAGTCTCGGCACAAGACCATTGTTCGATACGAGCTTTGCCAGGGTGCAATATCTTAACGAGCTACAAGGCCCGTCAAATACTCGCTCATGGTCTATTGAAGGGCACTACGATAGTACCGCACCCCTCAGGCATCGTGGCCGGACTTTCTTCGTAAGTTAATCCGGCCACAAGACCAAACTCGCTATCTGCGTATCAACTGTTCGGTCGCGAGCAGTTGTGTTAACACACAGCGCGTAACGATTTGATTCCCTGACATTCGACTAGGCCAATACATAATACATACATATTGGCCTTAGCCTTAAGACACTACTCCAGATTAGCGTGTCTTGTCCTCATCTCTTCTTCCGGAATTCCCTTCTCATGAATGATGTGGGCGATCGTAGCTTCCAAGAAGATCAACGTCGATAACTCGAACGTGGTACCCATTGGCATGCCTACAACTTTGCCATACTGCTCCGCAGTGCCAATCTGGCACACGAAATCCGCCATATCGCCAATTGTTGAGCTGTTCTTTGTGGACAGCAAAACGATTTTTGCGCCCTGCTCCTTAGCACGTTTGGTGAATGCAATCATCGTCTCCGTTTCTCCGGAGCCCGAGATCACGATGAATAAATCACCCTTTCGAATGCTCGGGGTAACAATTTCACCAACTACGTATGCATCATAACCGCCGTGCATCAGTCGCATCGCAAAGAATCTTGCGACTAGTCCCGATCGACCGGCACCAGCCACAAACACTCGCGACGCCTCGTCGAGCATGCGAGTCAATTTTTCATCATAGGTGGGATCTGTGGCTCCTAAGACGCCAGAAATCTTTTCTATGATCGTTTTTTGATGCATAAGATGCCCCTTTATGCGGCGCTAGCGAGCTCGCAAATCTCACGTGCGGCATCAGCAGGCGAAGGAGCACCGTAAATTGCAGCGCCAACAACAACAATGTTTGCACCGGCACGCGCAACCTGCTGGACGGTCGACTGCTTGATTCCACCGGCAACAGAGATTCTGACGGGCAGGTTCAGTCTGGCAATGGCTTGCAAGTCGGCAAACGGAGTTTGCCCAGCCGCCTGCGCATCAAGACCCGTGTGAACGCCAATGATATGAGCGCCAAGCCTGGCGGACTCTCTGGCACATGCTACTTTGTCCGGTACATTGATGAGATCGACTTGTACTTCTGCATTGTGCGCGTTGGCGGCCTTGATTACGCCGGCGATGGTGGGAAGACCGGACACACCGAGAACCGTACAGATATCGGCGCCTGCCGCATAGAAAGGCGTCGCCTCGTACTCGCCGGCGTCCATCGTTTTGAGATCGACCAAAATCAGTTTGTTCGGGTATTTCTTCCTCAATTCTCTGACCAGGCTGACTCCATTATGCTTAATGCAGGGCGTTCCGATTTCGAAGATATCCACATAAGGCGCCGCAAGGCCAGCAAGTTTCAAAGTCTGGTTGACGTCCAAAGAATCTAATGCCAATTGTATTAATGGTCTTGCCATGATAGGTACTCCAATTGTTATAGTTGATTAGATACTTATTAACTTAATCTTTATAAATGCATTCTTTAAACGCATTATTTGTTAACTCTAAAGTAGAACCGGGATAGGTGTCAACGATCCTCTGTCGCTCTCTCGTATCTATCATCGCCAGCGCGCGACACCGTGAACACATGTGCAGTTTCACGACTATGCGTCGGGACAATCGGTGGATAGCGGCGATGAATCGAAAAATGCGGGATTATTCGAGCCAGCACATAAGAGATGACTTAACCAGCTTCTGCGTCTAATGCCTGCCAAAGCCAAGTTTTGGAGGAACCTATCACTTTCTGCGATAACAGCCGTTTTATCTTGCGGTCTCTTCGAGATTTTTCAGGTACTTCGCCACCCCCGTTACGGCTGCCGCTGGTTTGGCAGCTGAAGGTAGATTTTTCAGGTATTTAGCCACGCCGGTTTCGCCCGCAGCGGCTTTGGCAGGTTCCGAAAGGGTTTTCATGTACTTTGCCACGCCGGTTTCGCCCGCTGCACCGCTCGAAACTGGCGCAGGTGCATGCTGAACAGGCTGGACATTAGATCCGGATTGTCTGCTGCTCCAGAAGATGAAACCAGCCAAGCCCAGAACGATCAAGCCGATTGGATAATTTTCCGCCAAGGGATTCTCGGCTTTTGCGGCAGCAGCACCAGAGCTGGGTTGATCGGCTGATACCGCCGTCGAGCTGCTCGAATCCTGCTTCGCCTGCATGGTTTGTACGGTTTTTGCTCGTTCCTTTGCAGCCTCAGCGTGCTTGGCGATTAAATCAGCGTCTTGGGTAATGACTACCGGCTCAAAGTCTGCTGCTGGGTATTCTGATTCCGCCATCGCCAACGGGCTGGCTAGCAGCAGCGCCGTAAGTATCGCTTTCGTCAAATTACGTTTTTTCACATCATTCTCCTAAACATCTTAAGAAATGGATGAAGACCCCCGCCAGCATGCGCTGGATGGCCACTCCTGACTTAGTATAAGGGGGCGCATCATCAAATGGAATATATGAGGCTCTTTCAATGACCTGTGAGCACAAAAGATGCGCGTTTTGATGATCAACTGAGCTCAGTAAACCATTCCGGCGAAGCCCTCCGTAGCGCTAGCTGCCCGCCGAAGAGTGAGTATACATGTGCATCACTGACTTGCATCGGGAGAAAATCCTGATCTCAGATGATGGGGCGAGTTCCGGTAAACACAGGCGCCCTCCGAGCAAGCCCGGTGATGCGGCCATGCGAAAGAAAAACACCCCATCGAACTAACGCATGGACAATAGCTGGTCGACCCGCTGTAGGTCATCCTTGGTATCAACCCCTGCTTCAGGCGCTTCCTCGATTACCCTGACCAGAATACGTTCTCCCTGCCACAAAATGCGCAGTTGCTCCAGGGCTTCGACGGCTTCCAACTCGGACGGTGGCCAGCTTACATAGCGCCGCAGAAAACCGGCCGAGTACGCGTAGATACCGATATGCCGGAGATACGGAAAGTTTTCTGGCAAAAGACTGCTGTCGCAGGAAAAACCAGCCCGATGCCAAGGGATGGGAGCCCGACTGAAATAAAGTGCGTAGCCGGTGTTATCGACCACGGCCTTAACGACATTCGGGTCGAAGACTTCTATGTGACTTTTGATGGGTGTGGCGAGCGTAGCGACCTGAGCGATACTCTGGTCGGCCAGAATCATGGCAAGCATCCTCACCAAGTTCGGCCGCATTAAGGGCTCATCGCCCTGAAGATTGACGACGATTTCGTCATCCGACCAACCCAATTGATCGGCCACCTCGGCTATTCGCTCGCTACCGCTAGTATGATCCTTTCGGGTCATCAGCGCACGTATCGGCAGATGGCTTACGGCTTCACGGATTCGTTCGTCGTCGGTGGCAACGATGACATTATCACCCGCTTCTAAGGCGCGTTCACAGACATGGACGATCATCGGACGTCCGGCTAAAGGAAGCAGAGGCTTGCCGGGCAGCCGACTTGACCCGTAGCGTGCCGGAATGACGATATTGAAGGACGGCATGGTGCTGCGGTTACGAAAGAGCGTCGTATTCTTCAAGGCTGATCTTTCGTGCCTCGTTTTCCAGCATCACCGGAATGTCATCGCGTATCGGATAAGCGAGTCTGTCCGCTTTGCAAATCAACTCCTGCTGCTCCTTCCTAAAAAGAAGTTCGCCTTTGCAAACAGGGCAGACCAGGATCTCAAGCAGTTTTCTGTCCATTGCATTTAGCCTTCAATATGGTTAACAAATTTACTCCGAACTCGGTCGGTAGCGTCGCTTCGACAGGCACATACCATAAATTCGAAGCGCCGAAAGTTCGGCATTTGATAGCGTCTTTTTCGGTCATCACGATTGGGAGGCCTTCGGCAAAACCTAAGTCTTCGACCCGATACTGATGATGATCGGGAAACTCGCGGCTGTCGAACTTCAACCCGAAGCTCCGGAGATGGCTGAAAAACCGCTGCGGATTGCCAATTCCGGCAATTGCGTAAAAAGCGCGCCCACCGAAGGATCTTAGGGGCTCTTTTACTTGTTCCTCTTGCAGATTAACGGCCACTCCGCCGTCCAGAGACATGAAATATTCACCGGGCGGAGCCTCTGCCGAATAAATCCTCAAGTCTACCGAACTCAATCGCTCGACTGGCTCCCGCAGAGGCCCTGCGGGTAGGCAGTGACCATTGCCGAATTGCCTCGCACCGTCCACTACAGCGATTTCTACGTCGCGATACAGGGCATAATGCTGTAACCCATCGTCCGACAGAATAATGTCACAGTCGGTTCTTTCTAACAGCGCTTTTGCGGCCTCGGTGCGTTTCGGGAAAACGAACACCGGGCAACCGGTTCGCCGGGCAATGAGCAGAGGCTCGTCACCTACAGCATGCACATCGGAATCTTCAGCGACTCGAACCGGCCGACGTCCGTGGGATGCTCCATAGCCGCGGCTGATGACGCCAGGTCTAAATCCATTCTCCTTAAGAAACCGAGCTAGCCAAATGACCAAAGGCGTTTTGCCGGTGCCGCCGACCGTCAAATTGCCGACCACAATTATCGGAACCGGCAAGCGGCTTATGCGTTTAAGTCCGTTTCGATATGACCAGCGGCGAAACGTAACGACCTGTCGAAATAAGGCTTCGAGCGGAATTAAGAAAGGATTTGGACGCGGCTTTTCATACCATTCCCGCTGAAACCAGCCAGCCAATTGCTTTTTCACGCGACTCGAACGACTAGGGATTTTCGATCGCCTCGCTCTTCGCGGCGAAAGTCACATGAGTGAAACCGAGCTGGCTGGCCGCGTCTAAAACGGTAATTACGGCTTGATGGGTGGTTTTTTGATCGGCATTGATGACCAGCAACGGATTCTTATTGTCGCCCGCGGCTTCGACAATCGCCTTTTTCAAGGTTTCGATTTGCGTGTTTACCACCTGATGCTCATTGACGAAATAACGCCCTTCGGTATCGATGACGACATCTACGCCCTTTTCTTCACCTGTTGATTGACCCGTAGCTTCGGGCAGGCGGATTTGCAGTTCTGCTTCGCGGCTGAATGTCGTGGTCAGTACCAGGAAGATCAGCAGCACGATGAGCACGTCGATCATCGGGATCAGGTTGAGCTCGGGGTAGTCCCGACGCCGCGGGCGGAAATTCATTGCCGTTTATTCCTCTTCTTGACTGCTGTAAAGAGTCTCGATCAATCGCACGGCCTCCTCCTCCATGCGCACGGCGAAGTCGATCACTCGCCCCTGAAAATATCGATAGAAAATAAGGCTCGGAATGGCAACCGCCAGGCCGGCAGCCGTGGCAATGAGGATTTCCGATATGCCGCCGGCGAGTTTGGTGGGATTCCCGATACCGCTCGCCATGGAAAACGTGGAAAAGACCTTGATCATACCCAGGACGCTGCCCAATAACCCCAGGTAAGGCGACACGGATGCGATAGTGCCCAAGGTGTTCAAGTATCGTTCGAGATCGTGGATCACCTGGCGTCCTGCCTGCTCGATACTTTCCCTCACCACCTCGCGCCCTTGCGAATAGTTCACGAGCCCTGCGGCAAGGACCGCGCCGAGCGGGGAGTTCGCCTTCAATCTGCGAATGTAGGCGGTATCCAGCCGATTTTTCCGATATTGATTCCATACTTCCGGAACGAGCTGCGGCGGGATAATACGGGTTGCACGCAAGGTCCAGAAGCGCTCCAGTATGATGGCTAAAGCCAAAATCGAACAGGCAATGATGGGCACCATGACCCATCCGCCCGCCTTAATTATTTCGAACATCGTCGATTATCCCCAACATTAGTCAGCCAACCATTTTAGTCGATCGGCTTGAAACCGGCAGTCCGTTAACATCACGGACAAGGTAAGCAGGACGCCGAATCGGGCACCTTCTGAGTCTTCGAGTCATCCGACGTTCACCCGCCAACACCTAAAAAACTCAGGTATAAAAGCATTACAAGGTTTCTATATCGATGTTCGGAAGTTCGACGCGAAAATTTCCGCGTTGCCAAATAACTTTTCCGACATCGCGCCATGGCTGAGCGATATTCTTGTGGCGCAGATCATCTTCCCAGTCCATGGGAACGCGCACTTCCTTTAATTTGACGAGAAATTCGGCGTTCGACAAATCCAATCCCAGCTCAGTACCCCAAAATGCCGTAACCTTTTTCAGGAACTTGCTCAATCGCTCCTGGTGCATGTGAGAAGTCACTGCGACGTTCGCCCACATCGACTGCACTCGGCCCCAATTTGGCGCAACCAACCGCCCCTCCTCGTTCACGAAAGGCAACCATTGCTCCCGGCCGCTTTGGTCCTTGTAAGTCAGGGCCAGGATGTGATTGTAGCCGGCGAAATGATCGTGCATGTAAAGAGCATGGGGCGTTATTCCCAAAAAAGCATGGGAAAAATTGATGACCGAATTGCTGAGGTGATCCAGCAATCGGCCGGCAGTGCCGATATCGCAAGCCTCTCCGCAGCGGTACAAGATGCCGTAATGAATCGTGCTGTTCAGTTGCAGCATCAGGACCACAATCAGGAATTTCGCGATGCGTTGCGTTTGTTGTCCAGTCGTCGCCGCATAACGTTGATACCATTGCGCGAAAGGATGCTCCTCAATTGGTGGTGGCAGCGATTGAACCGCACACGCCTCATCGCACACGATGCGTTCTCGTCGGTCCGCTATTCGGCGATAACACCGGTTTCCCAAATGGTAAATGCCCGGCAATCTCATCAGCCAACCGACTGGGGCGGTATATCCCATGCCGACCAATATGCGGATATAAGTATCCAATCCCGAATACAAGCGCCGCTCACCGTCCAAAGCGTAAAGATCTTGTAATAGCTTATTTTCAGGAATCGAATCTAGTTCCCGATATTCCTTCGCATTAGTCTGCAAGCCCTTGAAGTCAACCGCCTTGAGAATATCGAAGTGCTGAATGACGATTACGGTGCGGTTGCACAACGGGCATTGTTGATCATAGAAAACGGTCAGCCCCGGTTGCTCGAATTGGAACGCCTTCTTCAGATTGCGCCACCACCTAAACGGGACCAGTAAAAAATAATGGACCAGCATCGCAAAACCGAAGGGGTAAATATTGAGCGAGAGCACAATTCCCGTGTGAAACAACGTCCCGGTGAGCAACAGAGGAACCCGAAAGAGGCGGAACCAAAACAGGAACAAGAAGGCGAATTGGAAGACGATTATCGTGTAACCGATAAACATTTCCAGAGACTTTATGTTCAACAACGGCGTCATATCGATTGCCGACATGTAATAAGGCATGGTCGGCGGCAGCCAAGGTCCCATCCCGTTACGCCAGAAATCCGCTGAAAGTTTATGGATACCCGAATCCAGATAGAGTAATCCTAAGGAAATGGCAAGTGGAATATAGTAGGCAAGAACCGTTACTTTGTCTTGCGGCTCATACCGGTTATTCAATGTCGAGTGTCTTAATTTACGACGCAGATTATCCAGGGATAATGCTCGTTCGGTAGGCAGGAACATCAGAAGAAAGCTGGAGCCCGTCATCAACTGATCGAATCCGCCGTCGAAGTCCTGCCACATGGGGGTGAAAACGACGAATGTCACCCAGAATACATAATTAGCTACTGCGGCCCTTCGAGTGTGATACCCCACGACAAGACATGCCGCGACGCAAATCCACGCAAGGAGAAAAAAATGCAGTATGGGAGATGCTCTATCAAAAAATGGTACCGGATCAAAAATTAAATGCCGGAAATAAAATAGGAAAACAATTTCCTGGAGTATTACCAATGAAAAGCCAATTCGGAAAGCACCAAGGCCGGTGGCAGGAACTTGCTTGGCAAGCCCCTGCTCGACCAATGATTTCAGTTTTCGGTACATTGCTTGAATAATTAGGCGTGAGGGGAGCGCTATGAGCGGAATTCGAAATGAAAAACGATTCGGCGTCGCGTTACTTGCGTGTGGCACGATGACGCGAATTGTAACTCTTTGCTGACGGAATGAGCGAAGTTTTAATGCTCGGAAAGCCAAAGCCACGCGTGCCTCAGGTCTCTGGGGGAACTCGTCCGCAAAGTCAGGAGGAACGTCCAGGCCGCCTTTGGCGTGCTAAAAGTGCCTGCGTACCTCGAATGTAGTGAATTCCTCAACCGGAATTTCTTCGATCACTTCCAGTGAATCGACTTTAGCGCGCGGAGGGCCGCTCGCGCACCAATCCAAGAATTCCGCGATACGTTCCGAGGCGCCCTCCGCCAAGATTTCGACCCGGCCGTCCGGAAGATTTCGTACCCAGCCTCTTAATCCCAAGACCGAGGCGCGCTCACAGGTAGCCGCGCGGAAGAACACCCCCTGAACCACCCCCCCTACAAAAACATGAACCCGCCTCGTCATCGTTACACCTCGAAACACTCAGCGACTGATTATCCAGCAATGATGAATTTTCGGATTGCGCTCGAAATCCTTGGGGATCGTTTTGCGGGTGACGTCCTCTAAGCTGATCCCCGCCAGCGCCTCGGAATCAAGCTTGAATTTTCGACAATTGGTCGAAAAAACCAATGCTCCGCCCGGCGCCAAGAGATTCATGCATTTTTTTACCAGCATCGGGTGATCCCGCTGCACGTCCCAGGTTTGCCGCATTCTTTTCGACGTCGAGAAGGTCGGTGGGTCCAGAAAGATCAAGTCGAAGCGCCGCTTATCCCGCGATGCCTGATCGACCCATTCGAGACAATCCGCGTGAATGAGCTCGTGGCGGCTGCCACCGATCCCGTTAAGCTCAAGATTGCGTGCCGCCCAGTCCAAATAAGTGCGGGACATGTCAACTGTGGTCGTCGATGCCGCTCCGCCTTTTGCCGCGTACACCGAAGCGGCCCCGGTGTAGGCGAACAAATTCAGGAATCGCTTATCCGCCGACCGCTCCTGAATCATCCGGCGCGTAATGCGATGATCCAGAAATAGACCGGTGTCGAGGTAATCCTCGAAATTGACCCAAAATTTCCATCCGCCCTCCTCTACCACGTGAAACCGACCGGCTTCGGCCTGTTTCTCATACTGCGCCAAACCCTTCTGCTTCCGCCGAATCTTGAGAAAAATCTGCTCTGGCGGGATTTCAAGCGCTTTTGGAATTGCGGCCACGGCATGAATCAACCGCGTCTCGGCTTTGGCCGGATCGATGCTTGAGGGGGCCTCGTATTCCTGCATATGAACCCAAGCCTGCTCGCCCTGATACACATCTACGGCAACGGCATACTCCGGCAAGTCGGCATCATACAGCCGATAGCAGTGAATTCCGTTTTGTCGCGCCCAGCGCCCAAGGTTTTTGAGATTCTTTCGCAATCGGTTGGCGAACATTTCCGCTCCGCTGTCCGCTGTCTCCACAGCTTTGGCTTTTCGAAAGATTTCGCGGGTTTTACGCTGCGCCTCGGTTAGCGGCTCGGGTTCGCGCGGGGTGAAGAAGCGCTCTGGTTCGACATCGAGATTGAAAAGTCTGCATTCGAGAGCCCCGTTGTACAGCGTGTAATAGCGTGTCGCCCTTATGCCCAGTTTGAAGGCCAGGTCCGGATTACCGGTCAGTAGAGTCGCCTTCCAGCCGACGAAATGATTTTTCAGCGTCTCTCCCAGTTGGATATACAGAGGGACCAGCGTCTTCTCGTCGCCCAATCGTTCGCCATAAGGAGGATTAACGGCAACCAGACCGAACGCATGGCGGGGGCGAGCGTCGCCCATGGCTTTGCGCTCCACATGGACGTAACCCGTGAGCCCCGCATGTTCGATGTTTGCCAGGGCGATTCGGACGGCTTGCCGGTCGATGTCGTAGCCGACAATCGGTGGAAGTTTTCGCAAACCCGCCTCGCAGCGCCGTTCCGCCTCGATCACCAGGTTCTGCCAGAGCGCGCTGTTATGTTGTTTCCAGCCGAACAGGCCGAAATGAGGCCGCAGCAGCCCCGGCGCAAAATCGCTTGCCATAAGCGCCGCTTCGATCGGCAAGGTGCCCGAGCCGCACATGGGATCGACGAAATGTCCCCCGCTCTCGGCGATCCTAGGCCAGCCGGCGCGCAGCAGAATGGCCGCCGCCAGGTTTTCCTTGAGCGGCGCACGGCCGCCTTCCTGTCGATAGGCGCGCTTGTGGAGACTCTCGCCGGAAAGATCGATGCTAACGGTCGCGATATCGCGATCCAGATAAACGTTCACCCGGAGATCGGGGCGATCGAGACGCACCGACGGGCGAACGCCGTGATGCTCGCGGAAGTAATCGACGATCCCGTCCTTGACCTTTTGAGCGCCGAACAGCGTATGGGTGATCTTCGACCGGCTGGAGGCGAAATCCACGGCGAAGGTCGCCTGCGAGTCCAGATGAGCGCTCCACTCGATTCGCCGGATGCCCTTGTAGAGTGCCTCCGGGCTTGCGGCAGGGAAACGCTCCAGCGGGAGCAAGATCCTGTTGGCCAGCCGGGACCACAAACACGCTTTATACGCCGTTTCGAGGTCACCGCCGAAAGCCACCCCTGCGCGGGTTTCGGCAACCTTCACCGCACCTAATGCTCTTAACTCGTCTGCCAAAAGAAGCTCCATACCGAGAGGAGCGGTCGCAAAGAAACGCTGAAAACAATTCATTGACTGGCTAATAAAAAAATCGATTGCGCGATGATTGGACAAGATAGGGACCGTTCAGCATCGGAAGGCATGGCTTCGCTTCTTGCAGTCTCTCAGTCGCTTGCTAACGACCGTTCAAGAGATGTTTGACAGGTCGATAATTGCCGACGGTAACGCGTCGCAGTCGCCGCGACACGCTGGGCAACTCGCAGCAGCCAGGGTTTGGATAGATACGTCTTACGCCGGAATCCGCCGTGGCCCTCATGATATGCCAAATATTGGTTATAAGCGTCGAACTTCGCGATTCCAAGGCGCGTAAAACTTTGATGCGCATACCAGCCGATAAAATCGACCACGTCCCCGAACTCGTCCCGATCCGCTCCGCCGTTGCCCGTTTTCGTCCGATACCATTCCCAGGTGTCGTCTTTGACCTGGCCGTAGCCGAAAGCTGACGATGACCGCCACAACGGCAGAACACCCAAAAATTGGTAACGGGGCGGACGCGCGTCCTCGACAAAACTCGATTCCTGATTGATGATCGCCATCTGGACCGGTACGGGTATGCCCCACCGCCGCTGCGCATTTCGGGCGTCAACGTACCAATCTTCTTTTTCGAGAAAAATCGAGCACAGATTCGAAGGGTTTTTCGGCGGGGCGGTTGCACAACCGGCCATTACTGCCGCAAGCAGACAGCAAAAGGCCAATTTTACCGGAAACCTTGCGCTTCCGGCATTTCTGCAGCCCATCAGACGGCGGACCGTTCCGTATAGGTTTCTTGCTCGGGTTGAAGTGCTTTCCATGTCCATTCACCATTAGCGGCAAATTCCAAAACCGCATCATAATATTCGAGTCCGTCGTGCAATCCGCCGAGATTGACATAGGCAATGCGGTTAGCATTAAGCATGTCCAGAACCGTGGCAACTTGCTCCGTGCTCAAAGCAGTGTCAATACGGTCCAAGAATGCAAATTTGGGCGCGGCAATCACCAGACGGCTTACGGCTACCAGCTGTTGTTCGGCTAGAGATAGAAGGCTGTCCCAATCGTGTTCCGTATCCAGCCCCCCGGCCCGCGCAAGCATGGGCTCCAGGTCGAGTGCGCTCAGAACGGCCCGGATACGCGCTTCATCGATCACGAATTCCTGGCCGGTCCGGAGCAGCAGTTCACGAAGCGTTCCCGGAGGAAGATAAGGGCGCTCGGGAAGAAACATGATCTGATCGAGTTCCGGACGAATGATCCGCCCCTCGCCTTTTTCCCAAAGACCTGCGGTAGCCTTGAATAGCGCTACTCTCGCGGTGTCGTCTTCTCCATAAACCAGAAGACGTGTTCCGGAAGGAACCGAAACGGACAAGTTCTTGACGATGACGTGACCATCCTCGGGAGCTCGCAGCGTCAAATGCTCGTACGCAAGCAGTCCGTCGTTTTCGCACACTTCGATGGCGGCTGGAGCGACCGGCGTCTTGACGCAGATAGGACACTCGGAGGTGCGACGGTGATGGGCGCAGACTTCGCCCGTTGGAACCGGCGTTGCCTGTGCTTGCTCGATCGCCTCTGCTAGCGATCCCAAGCGAGCGATGACTGCGGCGAACGAAGAAATGGATTGGAAATTGGTTACGATCAGCGAAAATGCCCCCAAGAGATGTGCAAAGGCCATGGCCGCTTGAGTAATCACGCCGAACTCGACTTCGCCGCGAATATAAAGAGGCGCCACGATCAAGGCGGGGATAATCTGGATGAGATAATTGTACCCCGTAGTAAAGAATCCCAAATTTCTTTGTACGTCGATGATTTTTCGGAAATTGGCCGTCAATTCGTCGAGATGGCGCAGGACTCTACCTCTAGCTCGACCTTCGCGGCGCAACAGTGCTATCGATTCGGCGTTTTCCCGGACATGAATGAGGTCCGCGCGGAAGTTAGCCTCTTTGTCGAGCTGGTTATAGTTCAATCCAACGAGTGAATAGCCTAAGCGAATGGTCAAAAAGGATCCGACCAAGGCATAAACGACCGCTACGCCGAAGAGCAACGGACTGATCGACCACATCACCCCCGAGAAAGCGACAACGGTAAAAGCGCCGTTCAGAAACATCAGCGTGAAGGACAGCGTAGTAACCGTGAATGCCCGCACGTCGTCGGCGATCCGCTGGTCCGGATTGGCGATTTCCCCGTTTGCTATCAGACGGTCATTGAGCCGGTAATAGGTGGGATGTTCGAGATAGATATTGACGAAGCGCCGGGTCAACCAATCCCGCCAGAGCAAACCCAGACGCTCTTCGATGAAGCGGTAATAAACCGCGACCAAGGTAGATGCCGCCAAAACGCCGATATAGATGGAAGCCTGCCACAGAAAACCTTCTCGGTTGCGTTCTGCGATAGCCGTCATGAAATCGCGACCTACGTAGCTGTTCAGGACATTTAGACCGTTGATCGCAAACAGAAACATGATCAAGCCGACAAACAACATTACGGCCCTGCGGCCCACTTCGGAAGACACGAAGCTCTTGATGCCGCGAACGAAACGAAGCCACGTCAATCGGTTAATCTGTGAAAATTCTGCACTCATAATTAATCGTCTTTGTATTATTCGCCGCAGCATGTTCCCCCGGCGCGTTGTTCCGATAAACGCGAACACAGTCGCCGGTACCGGAATTCAATTCGGTTCGGGCGCACACTGACCGACTGAATATAGTAACGTCGTTATGCTTTTTTGGTCGCAGTGTGACTCAAGTCCCGTATCACCCGCAAGGTGCCGGACCCCGCGACGGCAAGATACCGATGGCCTTAAGTGTGGTCATCTCCGGCCAAAATTGCCACTATCGAAGCGAGTTCTACAAAAAAGCTCTCCGTAATTTCGCGTATCGGCTAACATTCATAACGAAAGGGTGCGATCGATACGCTTCAGTTGAAAAGTACAGCCGCCTAGTCTGCAATATTGCGTCGGCGGTTCTTGGCACAAATCATGTGTATTTCGAAAGGCCGGTCGAAGCGTTATGCTTGAGAGCAATCCCTTACCACCGACGAATTATAGAAATCAAACTCCTGGGTGAGTGGGTGTGAATTCGGAGGAAGATGTCATGTCGACCACAGTCATCGAGCGCGAATTAAGCGAACAAACATTCTCCGCATTATGGAAATATGTGAAATGCATTCTGCGAATGCACGTGGCGGGGATAGTCGACGAAGCGGAAGCGAGCGGCCGCACGCAGAGTTCCGAAGGTACCGAGCACGCCTCCTGACATCAGGGCTCGAGGCGTAATCGGCCAAGCTTGCACATACCGTGCTGCTAGGCTGAATCCTTCAGCCGGCTCGGAGCAACCGAGCGGGTGGGATAGATTCCACGAATTAAAGGCGGCAGTTTCGTCGCGCGCAAACAATTTGCGCTGATGCTTCCGGAAAGCTACGCCTTCAGCTTTGCCGTCCGCGCCGCCCCATCACCAACGAATTCAAGCTGATCGGCCCGACCACACTATTGGGTGGTTTCATCTGGATCGCTACAACTTTCCGCCCGATTGGCGGCTTGTGCGGATCAAGAACAGTCGAGCCGAATTCGCCTGAGGCTCCTTGGGCAGCGGCACTACCTCGCGCGGAAAAAAACCATTTGTCTTGAGCTAGTCCCGCACCGATCTGAGGATCGGTAAAGAGCTACTACCGAAGCGGCGCACGCGCCGGATAAAATGGCCGGTTGTTCGAAACCGTGACCTCGTCGGAGAAAACTTCCATCTCCGCGGCTATCGTCCGGTACAGATCGGGCGTCCAGGAAGGTAGCCCGTAACCATCGGGATCGAGCGGCAACACGCGCGGATCTCGCGGGGCGATGATTACTTTGACGTTTTCTTCTCCGACCTGTGCCGTGAGCACGAACAGTTCTTCTATCACTTTGTCCCCCATGGCAAGACAACCCGCGGATACGCTGTCACCGTGGATGAAAATGTCCGATCCCGGATCGAAACGGCCTTCGCGCTGAGCATGGAACCAGTCGAACTCGTTCGGATAGTTCAATTTCATCGACAGATGATAATTGCTATTCGGATTTAGTCCGACAATGCGGTATATCCCCTCAGGAACCTGTTTGTCACCCTGTCGCAGCTTGGGGCCGGTCACGCCGCTGGCGGCCTTGATGTCATAGCCGCGGATAAAACGGAACTCTCCCTCGTCTTTGGCCCAAAGTTCTAGCTTCTTTTCCTGTTTCAGTGCAATAAACGTGACTTTCCTAGGCGGATAGGAGACACCGGCCTTGCTGAAATACGGCTTAAGCTCTTGCTCGGCATACGGGCCGAATTGGTAAAGCACATCCTGGATAGTCCGGTGTCTGGGCTCAAGAATATGCGGCGAAAGCATCGGAGATTGGTTAACAGTCGACATGGGCGATTGGCGCGCTACTGACTGATGTTTCTTAACCACTTTGAGGACTTGCTTGCCACTCGTTCGTGTGTGCCTTTTAGTGCTCCCGGTACAGGCAGTCAAAAAGGCAGCCGCCACCATCAGCAACAGGATAGTCTCGAATTTCGATTTCATATGCAGGTCCCTCAAAAAGAGTCGCGCCTCCGTGGCTGCACGGCTGTCAATCGAGCGAACGTCGCTTGCCAGCCCATACTTCTTCGACAACGAAAATTCAATCCAAGTAGCGACTTACACTTTGTACCGAAAACCATATATTTACCGTTCTGTCCAAATTCTTCTTCAAGAGGCTTCTTGATTCCGGTTCGGCCCGAATCGAATTGCCTCGTCGGCATTACGGCACACAGATCCGGTCAATCGGCCGCGTCGGGTTCGAAAAACACCCATTTCACTTGGGGAAAAGCCGTTTTCAGACCAGCCTCGCAGCGATTGATATCGGCGATCATTTCGTTCATTTCGGCCACTCGACGCATCTTCGCCTTCACCGCCACCATTACGTCGCTGCCGAGTTGCAGAGTGATCAGATTGAAAATCTGCGCGACTTCCTCGCACTTGTCCAGATGATTATGTATGGCTTGCTTGATCTCGGGCTCAACGCTTTGGCCGATCAACAACTCGGAGACTTCCGCACCGATGCCCACGGCAACCAATACCAACAACCCACCGATTGCGATACTGCCTGCGGCGTCGTAAACCGGATCGCCGGTCGCCATGGCGAGCCCGACAGCGATCAGAGCGAACACCAATCCCGCCAAGGCCGCTACGTCCTCGCCCAAAACCACGATCAGTTCGCTCTGACGCGTGTCGCGGAACCAGCGCCAAAGTCCTCGGTTACCCCTGGCCTTGTTAACTTCCCGCAGGCATCCGTAAAGCGAGACACTTTCCATGGCAATGCTGAACACCAGAATCCCGACCGCCAGCCACGGCGACTCCAGCCCTTCGTGCGCCTCCAGCTTGTGTATGCCTTCGTAAATCGAAAACAATCCTCCCATACTGAAAAGAATCAGCGCGACGATGAACGACCAGAAATAAATCGCCTTGCCGTATCCCAAAGGAAAATCCGGCGATGGCGGACGCTTCGCCCGCTTGAGGCCAAGGATCAGCAAACCTTGGTTGCCGCAATCGGCGAAGGAATGAATTGCTTCCGCCAGCATCGAATTGGAACCAGTATGCATGGCGGCGAACAGCTTGGCTACGGCAATGGCCGCGTTTGCGCCCAGGGCGAAAAAAATGGATTTCAGCGAATCGGCTTGATGGGACATGACTCCTCGTGGCGTCGTTCTTTTTCGTATCGAAGGAGTGAAAAGAATAGCATTTGCGCAGCACCCCAATCTGGGCCGGAAAGCCCGCGGCAAATCGCCATATTCGCCGACAGCCGCGTGATTCAGGCGGAACACCTGCGGCCGATCGGCGAACAATCTCTTGTCGAATAAAAACTTATTCGCCGGATGTGTCAGTGCGTTTTCAACGAAAACACGCCCACTTCCGATCCGACGGAGCGTGCCGGGGCGCTGGAATTCCCAAGCTTCCCTCCTTGGTTGTTATTCCAAATTTGCGTGCCTGGTCCGCATCTGCTCCTCGGGAATCTTCTTGGCATGTATGATGTGGGATACGGTCGCTTCCAGCAACAGCAGCGTGGACAGTTCGAATGTCGTTCCCATCGGCATGCCGACCACTTTGCGATACTGCTCCGCACTGCCGATCCGGAATACGACGTCCGCTAAATCGCCGATCGACGAACTGTCTTTCGTCGTAATCAAGGCGATGTTGGCTCCCATTTCCTTGGCGCGTTTGGTATACGCCATCATCGTCTCGGTTTCTCCGGAGCCGGAAATGACGATGAACAAATCGCCCTTTCGAATGCTCGGCGTGACGACCTCGCCGACGATGTAAGCGTCATAACCGCCGTGCATCAAGCGCATGCCAAAGAACTTCGCAACCAATCCGGAACGCCCCGCGCCCGCGATAAAAACTCGGGACGCCCTGTCCAGCATCGTAGTCAGTCGTGCTTCGTAGTTGGAATCCGTAGACCCGAGCACGCCCGCAAGCTTCGACATGATGAACTTATGATGCTTGCCTTCGACCAGTTCGCGAATCTCCCGCGCGGCATCGGCGGGCGAGGACGCGCCATAGATCGCGGCGCCGACGACGATGATGTCCGCGCCCGTTTTCGCGACTTGGCGAGCCGTCGATTGGTTTATTCCTCCCGCGACGGATATCCTGACCGGCAAGCCTAATTTGGCGATCGCTTGCAAGTCCGCGAACGGCGTTTGCCCAGCGGCCTGCGCATCGAGACCCGTGTGCACGCCGATGATGTGGGCGCCCAGCTTGGCCGCTTCCCGCGCGCATGCCAGCTTATCCGGCACATTGATGAGATCGACTTGAACTTCTGCATTATGGGCGTTGGCCGCCTTGATCACGCCTGCGATGGTGGGAAGACCGGACACGCCGAGAACCGTGCAGATATCCGCGCCGGCCGTATAGAAAGGCGCAGCCTCATACTCGCCGGCATCCATCGTTTTGAGATCGACGAGAATCAGCTTGTTCGGAAACCGTTTCTTCAGCTCGGTAACCAGACCGATCCCGTTATGTTTGATGCACGGCGTTCCGATTTCGAAGATATCGACATAGGGCGCCGTAAGACTGGCCAGCCTTAGGGTTTGATCGACGTCTAAGGAGTCCAATGCCAATTGTATTAATGGTTTTGCCATGAATATGTGCTCCGACTGCTTATCGTTGGTTATCGTGTATGCCGCACGGGCCAGCGACCGGTAAGGCCAACGGAATCTCGTTCGCCGGCCGATTCCCCCCGTCGTTGGACTGCCTATGCTAGCAGAGTGCGGATCGTCGGCAAGATGTCCGGTACAGGACGACTCCCATGCGCTCGCGATGATCGACCTAGCGGTTACAACTGCATTGCTCCGCGCATATAGCAGCGATCCTCCGGTAAATCGTCATAGTCGCCGCGCAGAAAGGCTTCGCAGTCGGCCAGAGTTCGCTCCAAGGGAACGGAAATCCCCTGAATGCCGGTATGTTCGGCAACCGTGTGGAACGGCTGGCTGAGGTATCTCTGAAGCCTGCGGGCTCGCAGAACCATGAGCCTGTCCTTTTCGGAAAGCTCCTCGATACCCAGCATCGTGATGATGTCCTCCAGCTCCTGATAACGGGCCAGATGCTCTCTCACGGCCTCGGCGACGGCGTAGTGGCGATTCCCCAGAAAATAGCGGTCCATCATCTTGCTGCCGGACAAGAGCGGATCGACCGCCGGATAAATTCCTTTGGCCGCCTGAGCGCGCGACAGGATCACGCGGGTGTCCAGGTGGCCCAGGATGGCATTTACCGCCGGGTCGGTCATATCGTCGGCCGGAACATAAATCGCCTGAACCGATGTAATACCGCCTCTATGGGTCGACACGATTCGGTCCTGAAGTTCCGCAACCTCGCTCGCTAGGGTGGGCTGGTAACCCACCGTGGCCGGCATCCGTCCGAGCAATCCCGAAACCTCGCTTCCTGCCTGCACGAAACGGAAGGCGTTATCCATGAGAAACAAAACTTCTTTACCCAAAGAGTCGCGTAGATATTCCGCATAGGTCAGCGCCGTCAGGCCGACCCGGAACCGTACGCCGGGGGATTCGTCCATTTGTCCGAACACCAGGACCGCGTTACCCATGACACCGGTATTGCGCATTTCATGCCAAAGCTCGTGCCCCTCGCGAATGCGTTCCCCTACCCCGGCAAACACGGAAACCCCCTGATGCAACGCGACGATGGCGTGCATGAATTCCATGATCAATACCGTCTTGCCGACGCCTGCACCGCCGAACAACCCCGTCTTGCCGCCTCGCACGAATGGGCATAAAAGGTCGATCACCTTGATGCCGGTCTCCAGGATACGGCTGGCCGGAACAGCTTCGTGCAGCGCGGCGGGAGGCGCCAAAACCTCTCGAAACTCGGCGTCCGGCAACGGTCCGCCGCCATCCAGCGGAGCGCCGAAGACATTCAGGAGCCGTCCCAGGCATTCCGGCGAGACCGGCACCCGCAAGGCGCCCTCGCTGTCGTAAACCGGCATGCCGCGCTTCAAGCCTGCCGTCCGGTGCAGGGTGATCGCCCTAAGCCGAGTCGGATCGAGATGCTGATGAACCTCGAATATATAACGCTCGTCGTCTATCGCGGCATACAAAGACCGATGCAAAGGCGGCAAGGACCGGCAGGCGATATCGACCACAGGACCATAGACCTCGACGATATGGCCGATGGGTAAAGGGGTAACTTGTGTTTCCTGAGTGCTCATTGCAAGTTCTGCGACCAAGTTCTAGAGGATCGGCCTGTCGGGCCGACCCTTAGAGCATTTTCATACCGACTGTACGGGCACTCGCGAGTAGGTCGGGAATCCTTTCCCGACACCACGTCCCGGCCGAGCGTCTTCGTCGGAAGGGTCGCGACTAAAGCGACCGTTTGCGATTGGGAAAGGATTGCCGACTTACGAATGCTTGAATCCATTCACCCGAGCCGAAGGCGCCAACGACTTCCGCCAAGCCTGTTTTGTCGTACGAGCGAGATGAAAACGCTCTAGCATCAAAATCTAAGAATGCCCGATTCGTTCCCTACCCGTCGAGCGAATATCTGCCCCGAGCCCGCCTATCTTTCCCTCATTCGAGTTACCCCGGCCGAGCGTCCCGGATCGTGCGGCTTGCCGCGATCGCCTACCGCGTCCAAAGTAAGATCCAAAGATTGGAGGAAGCCTCTATCGAAGCTCCTCGTTTTCGGCGTAAAAGCTCGTGCGGCAACGAATTACCGTGGCGCTCAGCTCATCGGGAAATTTGAGGGCAAGTTACCCCGTCCTCAGCCGGTAGACCGTAAAGGCTTTGTTTGAGACTTTCGTGCGGATTTTCGACCGGATGGCCGTGGCATCCTCAAACGCCGTAGTAGATTCTTTCGACCAAGGTCTTGAACCAGCAAGGCCGTATGAGGACGACGTACAAACCGATCGAGCCCGCCACCGGAACCGGAGCGATATCCAGCACCAGCAGGATAAAAAGGCACAGGAAGGATTTGATTCTGGCCTTCCTTGCTTCCGAACCGTGTCCGTGTTGCCCCGGTGCGCAGTCCATCGACCCGCAGGCCGTGCCCCGATAAAGATTTTCGACGACCTGATAAAACCATTCGGGCCTTCTGACAACGATGAACAAGCCGATCAAACACGTCAATGACAACGGCCCAAAACCGATGATCGCAAGCACGGTCAGAAACAGGAAACTTTTTACCTGCGTACTGTTCATCGCGACTCAAGCACATACCGCCGAAACGGGCCTTTCAACTTAAGGATTACGCCCCCATACCGGACCGGAGCTTGCCGAAAACCTCCCTTGAAATACGACCATGTTCCGCGCAGCCCAGTTCGAGCGGAGCGGGCAGTCGCCAGATAACTCTTCGGCTGTCATTTGGATTCGGCGATATCCGACGACGGAACAGTTCCTTTATCCTCGCTCGGAGCCGGATTCGACTTTCACGACCAGCGGATTGAACTCCCCACCTCGACCTCGAACGCTAGGTCGAGAGTCATGACGCCTTCCGCGGTGTGCAGGCTTTTTCGTATAGAGAGTTCCAGTGTCACAGACTTCTCGGGCCGCGTTTGTTGAGAAAAAACACGGCGAGCAGTATGGAGAAGCTCAGGGCGAACAGAACGCATAAAAATTGGCGGCGGCATAGTTGAGCGATTCCACCTCATCGTAAATGGTTATGGAAGCCACTCGGGTTACGCCCGGAATACTTCCGCCCATCATGAGCACTACGCCGAACTCGCCGATGGTATGGGCAAAACTGATGACGACCCCGGTCAGCAAAGCAGGCTTGATGTTGGGCAGCAGAATCCGAAGGAGGGTTGTCCGGCGCGATAGGCCGAGCGTGTAAGCCGCTTCGGTGAGACTGCGCGGCAACTGCTGGAATCCGGATTGAATGGGATGCACCATGAACGGCAGACTGAACAGCACGGATGCCACTACCAGCCCTTCGAAACCGAACACCAGGCGCAGTCCGAAGGTTTCGTCCAGAAAACGGCCGAACGCGTTCCCGGGACTGAAGGCCAGAAGCAAATAGAAGCCCAGCACCGATGGCGGCAATACCAAAGGCATGGCAATCGAGCTTCCGCCGCCGCCTTCAGGCGAAATCGGCCATAGGCCAGCCAGTAGCCCTATGGAATGCCGAGCACGACCAGAATCGTCGTGGTGACTGAGGCGAGCTTCAGGGTCAGGATCGGGGGCTGCCAGTCATACGTCATTGGCGCTTTCCCCCAGCATGACTTCGTTGGCCTTGATCAAGGCCTCGACCCGATCGCCGACGGCCAATTCCAGCCGCTCGGCGGCCCGGCGGGTGACGATGGAAACCAGGCGGTGACCTCCGCAATCCAGCTTGACCTCGGCCAGAAGTTCGCCCTTGAGCATTTCGACCACTTCGGCCTGGAGACGGTTGCGCAGGCTAAGGCGTCCGCTCAGCGCCTTGCCCAGCGAAACTTCCGTTTCCTTGAACAAGACCGACACGGCATTCCCCGCTCGCAGATAGGGCGCGGTTTCCGCCGTTTCCACCAACATTGCGGTCAAAGTATTTTCCTCAACTGCGACATCAACCAGCGAAATATCCCCTTCGCTGGCGACGGCAAGAATGATTCCCGGCAATCGGTTCACGGCCGATCTCCCCCTCCCCCCACGATTCAAAGACTTCGGCTGCGTTCGAAACCGTGGCGCCAAATCTTGACCGCCGACAAAACCAGGACCAGCGCCAGAAGCGGCAGCAATACCGTACTGGGAATCATGCCTAGCAATCGGCCCCCGAGGAACGCTCCTATCACCGAGCCCACCGCCATTATCCCAACGAAACGACGGTTTCGTCCCAGCACTGCGAAGCTCCCGTCCCGGCTATAGCGGCTAAATCCCGCGAGCATGGTGGGCAGACTCACTGCCAGGGAGAGGCTGCCGGCCAGCTTGATATCGGCCCCGAACAGCAGCACCAGTGTGGGTATCAAAAGCTCCCCTCCCGCCACACCCAAGAGCGATGCCGTGACGCCAATGCCGAAACCCGCCGCGACACCCGCGACGGTCAACGCGATGCCCTGGAATGGCACACGGTCCTGGCTGCTCGCAGCATGGCCGAACAGCAAGACCAAGGCGATGACCATCAGCAACACGGCAATGATTCGATAAAGCGTTTCCCCTTTGAGCCGAATCGCCCAGCCCGCTCCTATCCATGCACCAACCAAGCTGCCCGTTAGAAGATTCACGATCGCGGTCCAGTGTGCCGCCACGATAGCGAACGGCACGGTGTCGGTGCGGAACGGCAAGGCCGAGGCCACTACCGTCAAGCTGACAAGCTTGTTGACGATTACCGCCTCCAGAGCTGCGAATTGAAACGTCCCGATCAACAGGGGCAATCGAAATTCCGCGCCGCCCAGCCCGATCAAACCGCCCAGGGTTCCGATCAGCGCTCCGCCGCCGAAGGCGGCTACGCCGTGCCGCGCCGCCACGGGCGCCGCTGGCCCGAATGATACCGGATTAACGTGCCGGCTCATGGCGAGGAGCCCGATGCACCCGGCAGCACAAAACCGTAGCTGCGGAATATCGTTCTGCCGGCTTCGCCGGAGACGAAATCGGCCAAGGCTTTGGCCGATGAATTGTCCTCGGCCCGTCTCAGGATGACGTAACCCTGATCCAGAGGCGAATGCAGATTCTCCGGAATCAAGGAATATCCGCCCTTAGGCTTGAGCATGGGACTCTCGGCCAGGGACAGGGCGATGATGCCGACCTCGGCGGCGCCGGTCTCGGCGAACTGGGCGGTCTGCGCCACATTCTCGCCGAACACGAGTTTCTTTTCGACTTTCGGCCACAGACCGGCCTTTTTCAACGCCTCCTCCGCACGCATGCCATAGGGGGCGTGCTTGGGATTTGCAATGGCGATCTTCGTAATGTCGGGCTTGGCTAGATCGCTCAATTTCATGTCGGCCGCGTTCATCCTGGCGCTCCACAAAACGATGCGTCCCCGAGCGTACAGCCGCACCTCGGAAGCGGTCAGCCTCTGCTCCTTCAATTGCTGTGGGAACTTGACGTCGGCGGAGAAGAACAGATCGAATGGCGCTGCCTGTACGATCTGCTCGTAGAACCTGCCGGAAGATCCGGTCACGAGGTCCAGCGTTGCCTCCGGATGCTCCTTCCTGAAAGCCCTAGCGATCTCCTCCATCGCGAACTTGAGATCGGCCGCCGCCGCGATGGTCAGCCTGGAAGGCTCTGCCGCCCAGGCGGAATACCCGAACATCAGCAGAATGACCGAAAACACCGAAACCAAACGCTTCATCAATTCGTGCTCCGCTTTTTTCATTAAAACGCGTCTAAAACGCATCGGAATCGCATTCGATAGGGAAAAGATTTTGGCGATATGCTCGGAAAAGCATATCGAACTCAATTGTGCAAACCCTGCACCGCTCATGATCCGATCGCCAGGCCAATGTAAATACGGACGCGCATCGATGGGATAGACGGATCATTCGTGGAGCGTTCTGAGTCCGTATGAAAACCGTAGATGATGTGACACAGGCATTGGCGTTCGACCGCGAAACCTATTAATCAGGCCCGTAAATACCCTCCTGGTATTTCGGGTCGCCGCCCAGGCCGGTACACGCTTAGGCCTTAGCTCACTCGCTTGTCGCCGCGCCGGGGCATCCCTGCCCCGGATTAACCCGGCCTATATTTATAGGCCGGGTTAATAAAGCGGATTGGTTCTTGTTACCGGTATGGAACAGTACTTATTACCGAATGCCGCAACTTAGTCTAGAGTTTTGCACCACAAAAAGGGATAGACACTGAATATCCGAGATTGCAGGCTAACCCTTCACCGCCACTGGATCTGGCCGCGGAACGAACCGTTTCCCATGCCTACAGGACTGTAACGAGTTATCACAATGAATGCCCTTAACATCACACCGATTATCCGCCTCGTGCTTATCGACGGCGACCCCGATTGCCGCCAAGTCTGTCGACAGGCGCTCGAGCAGCATTCGATCTATCGATTCGAGGTCATCGAAGCCGGTACCGGCCGTCTGGGGCTGAAATTGATTCGGGCTGAGAGGCCCGACTGCATCGTGGTCGACCGGCGATTGCCGGATTTCGACATAAACGAGCTGCTCGCCGACATGGCCGTGGATATGGGCGAATTATCCACTCCGGTGATCATGATGACTTCCGATGACGGAGCTGCGGCGACAACGGACACGTGCAAGAACGGCGTCTCGGATTATGTTGCGAAAACCGGTGAACTCGAATTCGTACGGCGATTGCCGGACCTGATTGCCCGCAACGTAAACCAGACTCGACTTTTGCGCGAAAAGGAGGAAGCCCTGGAGCAGTTACGGAAAGCCGAAGCCAAATACCGCGCTCTAGTGGAACAAATCCCCGCGATTACCTATATCGCTTCGCTCGAGGCTCCGGGAAAGCTATTGTACGTAAGCCCGCAGACCGAACAGTTCGGATACGCCCCGGAAACCTGGCTGGACGACCCTCTCGGCATCGGGCTGATCAAGTGGGTCCATCCCGACGACCGGGAAATGGTCATCGAGCAGTTTGCAGGAACCTATGAGCATCATGCGCCGCTCCGTTGCGAATACCGGGTGATCACACAAGACGGCAAGGCGCGCTGGGTTTTGGACCAAGCCAGTGTCGTTCACGACGACGCCGGCCGGCCGCTGTTCCTGCAGGGCACGCTCGTCGACATCAGCAAGGACAAGGACGTCGAACAGCAACTGGCGTACTATCGCCAGCGCCTGGGTGAATTGGACGCTCAGCGCTCGGAGCCCTGGAAAAAACAAGCCGACCTGCTCAAGGTTGCCAATGCAAGCGTCGACAAGGCTTTGTACGACCGCATCGAATTCGAGCAGTGCTTGGAAAATCTCTTGGCGGCTCCCTGCGAGAACCGATCCGACTATGTACTTTGCTATATCGATCTCGATCGCTTCAAGATCGTCAATGAGACCTACGGATGCGCTGCTGGAGATCAATTGCTGCAATCAGTCGGGCAGGCTCTGGAAAGACGATTGCGGCAGAGCGATATTCTCGGGAGTCTCGGCGAGGACAAGTTCGGTCTGTTGCTGGAGAACTGTCCGATCGAGCGGGCATGGATCGTGGCGAACAATCTTCGGGACGCCGTCAGGAGCTGCCGATTGTCGTGGGCAGGAAAGGATTTGTGGGTAAGCGTCAGCATCGGGATTACGGCTTTGACGGCCGCAAGCGGCGACGCGTCTTCAGTGCTCCGGAGCGCTGACAACGCGTGCCGCATCGCCAAGCAAAAAGGCCGTGATCGCACCTACATTTTTGACGGCCAGGTTACCGACTATCTGAACGAGCCGCTTACCGCAAAGTATCAGGCGAGAGGCAGGAGAACAAACTGGCCGGCGATCGTCGATTCCAACGCGGTGCCGCTAAGAAAGAAGGCCTGAACGGCACGGCGTAACCGACAAGCGAAGCCGGAGCCATGCGGCTCCGGCTTTTCGTTGGCGAAGCTCTGAATACGGATCTATTCGATGCGAAACAGGCTAGCCCCGTTCTTTCAACGCCACATAATCGCGCGTGACCGGGCCGGTATAAAGCTGTCTCGGACGGCCGATACGCTGTTCGGGGTCGGCCATCATCTCCATCCAGTGGGCCATCCAACCGGCGGTACGCGCTACCGCAAACATTGCGGTAAACATGCTCATAGGAATTTTCAAAGCGCGGTAAATGATGCCGGAATAAAAATCGACGTTGGGATATAGCTTGCGTTCGATGAAATAGTCATCCTTCAACGCGATCTCTTCCAATCGAAGGGCAAGATCGAACAGCGGATCTTTGGTATCGGCCAGCTTTTCCAGTACTTCGTAACAGGTCTCGCGGATAATCGTCGCGCGCGGGTCGAAGTTCTTGTACACGCGGTGACCGAATCCCATGAGGCGGAACGGATCGTTCTTATCCTTGGCGCGGGCAATGTATTGGGGTATGTGCTTCGCATCCCCGATTTCCTGAAGCATCTTGATGACCGCCTCGTTTGCGCCGCCGTGTGCCGGACCCCACAGTGCCGCAATCCCGGCGGCGATACAGGCGAAAGGATTGGCCCCCGAACTCCCGGCCAAGCGCACCGTCGAGGTGCTCGCGTTCTGTTCATGGTCGGCATGCAACACCAGCAGCAAGTCCAAAGCCCGCTCGGCGACCGGATCGACCTCATAGACCTGAGTCGGCATGGCAAACATCATATGCAGAAGATTGCCCGTATAGCTCAGGGAATTATCGGGATAGATTTGCGGCTGTCCCATGGTGTATTTGTATGCCGCCGCGGCTATGGTCGGCATCTTGGCAACCAGGCGGAGCGCCGCCAGTTCCCGCGATCTCGGATCGTGGATATCCAAGTAATCGTGGTAGAACGCCGAAAGCGATCCCACTACCCCCACCAAAACCGCCATCGGATGGGCGTCATGATGAAACCCCTGGTAAAAGAGCCTCAGGGATTCGTTGATCATGGTGTGGTGCACGACCTCATGGGTAAACTGCCTTAATTGGCTTCCATTCGGCAACTCGCCATACCACAACAGATAAGTGACCTCCAGAAAGTTGCTGCGGGCCGCCAACTGTTCGATGGGGTATCCGCGATACAGCAGAATTCCTTGTTCGCCGTCGATAAAGGTTATTCCACTCGCACAGCTCGCCGTCATCGCAAAACCGGGATCTACGGTAAAACAACCGACCTCGGAATAGAGCTTGGAAATATCTAGGACGGACGGCCCCATCGTTCCCCTGATCACCGGCAAAGACGTAAGACGTCTGCCTTCAGGATCGGTCAAATTGATGTATTCGTTGGTCATAGTGGTTTCCGTTTGGATTTGATCTGACTAGAAATAGCGGCTTTCCATAGACCTAGACTCCAGTTTACTCCCGCGCAGCATACGGCCAAAGGAGAGTCTCAACGAACATAATTAGTGTTCGAGTGTCGACCGGCTATTCGATATGCGTTTTTTGACCGCTTATCGGTTCATAAGCCGGCATCAGACGACGAACGACAAAGCCCACGATGCTGGTACAAATTTGTCTTATTTGATTGCGACCATCCCGAGTAAGTTCGCCGGCAACCGACACTCTGGGACGTGCTTCTGCATTCCAGGCTCTCGCCGCGGCGTGGAGTTGGCGGGATGGAAAGTTGTCGGCTTAAAGTGTGCCGAGGGGCGCTGAAAATGTTTGCCGATCGGCATTCATTCCGATTTCGTGAATTTCGGGGCGATTCCGAGCATCAGAAATTGACGCGTATCCCGAATTCTCCGGCGCGGCCAGGCTCCGGTGCGATATTGCGGAGGTAAGACGTGGAGTTGCGAATGGTTTCGTTGAGCAGGTTCTTGCCTCTTATGAATACCATGAGCTCGGCATAGTCGGCGACCGCCAGTCGGTACTCGGCGCCGACATTGAACAACAAATAGCCGTCCGTTTTCGTTTCATTCTCACCCGGATTGTTCTGCGCCTCGGCATTCATCAGCCGGGCGAAGGCGGTGAGTTTTTCGAAGCCGTAATCCAGCTGAAAACCGTATCGGAGCGGCGGCATGCGCGGGACATCGCCGCCATGATCGAAGCGGCCGCGCACGTAGTCTGAAAACAAAGTGAGATCCAGCTTCCCGAACGCTTGGTCGAACACCGGAAACTTCAGGCTCGCCTCGAAACCCTTGAACGTGGCGTCC
The DNA here is from genome assembly GCF_017832375.1 of Methylocaldum sp. RMAD-M. Taxonomy (NCBI): domain Bacteria; kingdom Pseudomonadati; phylum Pseudomonadota; class Gammaproteobacteria; order Methylococcales; family Methylococcaceae; genus Methylocaldum; species Methylocaldum sp. RMAD-M. The sequence goes on from NZ_JAFIBZ010000011.1 coordinate 101,016, forward strand.
AACTGCGTACTTTCCAGCACCGGAATACACGCGTCTTCCTCGGAGCACACGGTTTCGAATTCCTCGGTTTCCCGGTTGAAAACCGTGCCGGGGCTACGCTGAAAGATGTAATCGTTGACCCAATTGTGAAACAAATTGACTTCGGCGCTGACCCAACCGGGGTTATAGCGGAAACCGAGGTCGAGATTGTAGGAGGTCTCTTCCGAAAGCGCCGGATTGCCGAGCTCGAAACTCCTGGTCGCGGCGTGGAAACCGTTCGAGAAAAGCTCCTGGACCTGGGGCGCCCGCTGGGAGCGGGTTACCGCGAAGGTCACAGCCGCATCGTCGCGAACGTTCCACACGGCCGAGCCCGAGGCGCTGACCGGCGTGTGCGAAACGCTCTTCAAGCTATCGGGGGTAATAGTCTGATCTTCGACGCGCAACCCCAATTCGAACAGGACGTTGCGCCAATGCATGTCCTCCACGGCGAAAAAACCGTAGGAGGAAATATCCGATTTCGGCACTACCGCCTCTTCGCCAACGGCGGAGAATTCGCTGTCCTGAACCTGCACGCCGACTACTCCGTGCCAGGAACCGACGTTCTTGTGAACCAGCTCTATCCGCCCTTCCACCGCCTCGTTGCTGAACACGGTGCCCGTGGCGCCGTTCTCCCGCTCGACATGGCGGTAATCGGTGTAACCGAGGCGCATTTTGAGCGTCTCGACGAAAGGCGCGGGATCGTAGAGCTCGCTCTTGAAATCGTAGCGGGACTGCTCCATATCGACCCGAATTCTATCCTGCCCCTCCGCTTCTTCGTCACCGTGCTCATGTCCATGGTTATGCGCGCCGGGCGGAATGCCGTAATCGTTTTCCAGTCGGTTGACGGAGAATCCGAAAAAGCCCGGGTCCCCGATGAACGAGAAGCCTACCGTGCCGCCCCGTGCCCTCGCGTCCGTGTTGGCGATATATCCTTTCGTATTGGCGATGGCTTCCTCATGGCCTTCCTCGCCGTGCGAGGCCGCTTCCGCCTGTTCATCGATGGCGAACCCCGGAATCTCGACATTGTTCCGATCGCGATAGAAACCATCCAGGTGCAGGGCGAAGATGCCCTGCCCCGCGTCCAAGCGCAAAACACTCGTAGTTTCGTCGGATACGGTGTTGTAGCGCTGTTCCGCCGCGCCGGTAACGACCTTCTCCGGCAGCCGATCGGGAATTCGGTTGTCGATGACATTGACCAAACCACCGATGGCTCCGCTGCCGTACAAGAGAGTTTGAGGCCCCCGCAGCACCTCGATACGCTCAGCGAGAATCGGCTCGACGGCATTGGCATGATCCGGACTCAGGGTAGACACGTCCTGAATTCCAAGGCTGTCTTGCATGACTCGCACGCGCGGACCGCTTTGCCCGCGGATGACCGGTTGGCCGACGCCGGCGCCGAAAGACGAGCTGGTCACCCCGAGTTCCTGATTCAAGGTTTCGCCGAGGGTATTGCCAACTTTCCGAGACAGCTCATCACCCTTCAAGGCATTGAAGGGACGTGCCATTTCCTCGGCCAGTTTATGCACCGGCGCGGTGATCAATACGGGCTCCAATTCTTTTACGGATTCCTCTTCGGCTGCCACGGACGAAGCAAAAGATGCGGCTGAAGCCATCAGCAGGACGACTCGCTTGTTCATGTTTCTTATAAGGTCCTATCGAGCTAATGTTATAGCGTTACATATACGTTACGAATTCGAGCGAGTCGACAGCTCTCGGCCCGATACGCTTTGGCTCAGGCGTCAGCCGCGTCCTGCGCGCAATGGGCGCACAAGCCGTGAATTTCGATAGCTTTCCGGTGGAGAATAAATCCCGCCTGCTCCACTTCACTCGCGACCGCTGCCATTACCTCGGCTCCCGGTCGCTCCTCGACATTCCCGCAATGTTCGCAAATCAGCAACAGCTGCTCGTGCCTCCGCTCAGAACAGTTGCAACCGATAAACGCATTGAGGCTTTCCACACGGTGGATCAGGCTCTGCTCCATCAGAAACTCCAAGGCCCGGTAAACCGTCGCCGGCTTTGCGGCTTGCTCGAACGGTTTGATTTTGTCGAGCAGGTCGTAAGCCTTGACCGCGCGATGACTTTCCCAGATGAGTTCGAGCACCTTGCGGCGGATCGGCGTCAGCCGAACTTCGCGCTGGGCGCACAGCTGCTCCGCCACGCGGAGCGCTCGGTCGACACAACCGCGGTGATCATGGGTGGGCATCGTGTACACTTTTTGACTAGGCGGAGTCCTGACATTCATTGCTTGGACCTCAAGCGCTGCGTTGTTATGTTACTTTATAACATCTCTACAGTGGCGACAAGCCAAATGTCTTGGAACGAGGTCGATCCTGTATTCGAGCGGAGTGCGTTCTCCGCGAGATAACGATCAAGCCGATCCAGACCATTACTCGAGGGCAGGCACCAAGCGATTCTACCTGCCCGGCAAAGGCGGCAATCTCGGCAGCGGAGGCGCCGGCAAATCAGAAAGGCGAGGCAGCTCCGGTAGCCGTGGCAAGCCCGGTCGCTCTATCGGAACATACCGATGCCTGTCGTCGTAATAGTGGTGGTGATGCTCGTGGACATGAACAGTTTTGTGGTGGCGGTGCTTATGATGTTTATGTTTGTGGGCATGTTTTCCCGAAGCCACGGAAGATCCGCTAAACACGATAAGCAATACGGCCAGGATCGGCTTCAACATCAAAATGCGCATGGATTGGAACTCCCCCCTTGATTGCAAAACGCCGCGTATTTTATGCAAAGGCAAGGCCAGGATTCCCGCCTATCGTGATAGCGGATCCAACTCGCTCAATTCCAATACAGTAGTCATCAATAAATTGGAGCCAAAAGAGCAATCTCGCTCCTGGACGTCGGGATCTGACGACAATTCCTCGCTCCGACATGACACCCGATACGCTGAGCTGCCATCCGAAACCGTTTTATTCGATGCGGGAAAGATCGGGAAGAACCCGGACTTCGGTCGATAGTTGATAAGGGTGGCCGCTCGGAGAGCGCAACTCCACTTCGACCAGATACGCACGATATTTGTCACAGGGCGCACGCACGAGAATGGCGGCGCCATTCCGCTCCGGATTGAGCGCCAGGCTACGACTCGACCAAGCATCGTTACGAAAGTCGCGATCCGAGGACTCGGCGGTCCAAAGACGTATCGCGGTCGGTTTCGCGTTGGTCTTGACCTGTATCATCTCGATATCATCCCCCCGTTGCGTATGCGTCCATGCCAGCCTGGGCAGCGGATGATTGTCGGCGACCATTTCAAAAAAGCTTGCAAGCGTCTGCCTGGCTTCCAGAGTACTACCCGCACCGTGACCCGCATTCGGCGCCTGGAACAGCAGTTTGGGCTCGGGCAGGTCATGCCAGTAATGACGCAGCGAGTCGACTGTCCAATAAGGATCGTTAGTCCCTAGCAACAGCAACTTCGGCATTCTGTAACGTTCGCGATAAGCGTAGGGGTCCACCCACACGCGCAACCGCTGCAGAGGACTGTCGTCCAGGGCCCGATGCAGCCCCAGATCGGTATAATCGTGGATATACTCGCTTTGCCGGCCATAGACTTTCTCGGTCCATTGCAGTTGCGTCTTGATGTTCAACATGTCGAACACCATGGGCGCGATTGCTTTGACCCGCCCATCGACGGCTGCCGTCAACCAGGCCGTCCAACCTCGTTTGGAGGCACCGGCGACCAGAAACTTCTCGATGCCGACACTCAATGTCCGCCCCACAAACTCCTGAACCGCATCCATGCCCCGCACCGCGCTTTTCACCATAGGGAAAAGCAACGGCCAGGTCTTGTCGTTCGTTTCCGCATACCGATCGAACGTATAAGCGACAAGCGCATCTTCGCTACGCCCATACAATGGTTGATTGGGAACGCCGGTAATCGCAGCCGCAATGGCTCCGGCTCGTTCCGCCACCGTCTTCAACAGATCGATGCTGGCGGCACCATCGTGGGTTATCAGAAGAAAGGCAGTCTTGGGATTACGCAGCTCGAGCGGCCGGACGATCACAAGACCGTGGCTCCACGTTTCGCCACGCCACTTCTGGGATATCAACTCCAAACGGATCAGCGTTCCCCACGGTTCTTGGGCTTCCGACTCATACCGCCAATGGTACGCGGTGTCCGGCGCATTAACATAGTCTTCGAGCGCTCCCGCCATTCCTCCTCCACTCCACAAAGGCGCTAGCAACATCAAACCAAGAACGAAACCACCCCGGCCAAAGAAACGGTGACTCGAGATACGAAGGTTCCTCAACCTCATGATCGATCACAATGCGTTTAGGCAATCGACCTATAGACCGACAAGCGAAGTATTTTCCGAGGTCAATCCAACGCAACGTCCTTTAGATCCGAACGAGCCCTTGGCTGCCCCGCCATAGCCAAGACAACTCTTTGTATTATCACATTTTTCTTTAATTCTTGAGGGAACTTTCGCCGCCGGATTTTGTTTAATGTTACATGGAAAACCGGTTATTTATTCACAGCATCTAAAGAGCATAACTTTGCCTAAATCAAGCCGGAATCAAGTCTTAGCCTTCGGTCCTGACCTATTGTCTTGCGCCAGGCTCAACGTCGCTTCCCGCTAAATCTCGGCCGCAAATTGTCACTGTAAGTGTTTTTGGAGCGATTCCCCAGTGCCAATCTTCCACCCCCACCATAGGACAGCGCTGTGATGCGTCGGCAGTAACCTGAGGCGCCTTAAATAACCACTCTTCGATCCGGATATTCCGGCAGCTTTTTTCTACTTCCCAGACGAGCGGTACAACGCCATAGCACCCCGCAAGCAAGCCTTGCCCCAGGGAAATGCATTAAAGGTGATGTGTACGGCAGGAGTAACCAAGTTATGAATCACGTAAAAGAACGCGAAGACACCGTAGACGCCCCAGCGGCTTCGATTCCGTCCACGGCCTATCTCGAACACGAAGAACAGCCCGTGGCGAGCCCCGAAAAGCCGACAGCGCGAAAAGTCGCGAGGAAAACGGCAAAGGCCGAACTACCGAGCGTTTCCCCTCTGGATTTGCCGAATGATGTATTCGAAGCGGGACTGGCGCGGCGCAAGCATAATCGTGCGGCGATACTCAATTGGATAAGGGAAGCCTTGGTGGAAGGCACGGACTACGGCCGCATTCACCTCTTCAATCGGGAAAGATGCGCCTTTGCCAGGCGCGGCGAAGCGGAGTCGTGCCCGATCAACAGCCACTGGAGCAAGCCGAGTCTATTCAAGCCGGGTGCCGAAAAAATTTGCGGGATGCTCGGAGTGACGGTGCATTATCCCAATCTCACCGCCTATGAGCAGGCCGCCCTGTCGGGACAGCGTCTCGGTACGATCATTCTCCGCTGCGAACTGCGAGACAGTCAGGAACGGACGGTCGCGGAAGGCATTGGAGCACGCAGCGTGCAGCAGGACAATGGGGACCTGAATAAAGCCCTCAAGATGGCGGGAAAGTCGGCGCATATCGATGCGACTCTGCGGATGGCGGGCTTAAGCGAAGTGTTTACGCAAGACCTTGAGGACATGCAGCTAGGGCCGGCCTCGAAGCCACAAGCCGCTGTTACTACCGGCAAATTCACCGAGGGCGAAGGCGATGCCAACGATCAGATTCCGGCCGAATCGACACCGTCTTCGGAAGCTGGCGGCCGGGGCTACAGGTTCTGCAGCCTTTCCCTCACACAGATCGAGCAATTGGAGACACGGATCAAGGAACTCGGCTTGGACCGCGAGCGCGTGCTGCGTTGGGTCAAAGCCGCGAGCAAGAACAAGTTGAACGCGTTCGAAGAGTTGACGCCTGAAGTCTACGATAGGCTCGTTCAGAAATTGGAAGACTGGGCTAAACCGGACGCGACTGAGAAGGGGTAAGCGGCGTGGAAACAAAGCTTTATGAGATTGCCGAGCAATACCAGGAAGCCTTGAATAACCTTACGGATCTGGATTTGCCTCCGGATGTGATCAACGACACATTGGAAGCACTTACGGGCGAGATCTCGCTTAAAGCATGGAACATCGCTGCCGCCCTCCTGCACATGGAGGGCGAAGCCGAACTGATTCGTCAGGCCGAAGAGCGGATGAACCGGCGACGCAGAGCCTTGGAAACTCGTGCGGCCGGTTTAAGGCAATATCTCAAGATTCAGATGGAACGTATCAATATACGTGAAATCAGGAGTCCTCAATTCATTATCAAAGTCAAACAAAATCCGCCGAAAGTAATTCTCGATGATGAGTCGGCTATCCCCGAGACATTTAAACGCGAGGAAAGCGTGGTTCATATTGACAAAAACGGAATCAAACAAGTGATCTTGTCCGGACAGGCGGTTAAGGGCGCTCATCTTGAACAAGAAACCCGGCTCGATATTACTTGAGAAGCGGTGTCGATTTACGACAACGAACGATCCGAAAGTATTCGAGAGTCAACCAAATTTATTGCGTTTTCGTTACATTAGCGTTACGGATGTCGCGACACAGATATACCCCGAAGAGTGCGACTGCCGTAATGCTATACGGGAATATAGTTACCTACGGGCGATTACTTATGGAATTAGGTGCGGAAAGATAGTTTATTTATCGTACCAAGGAGCGGAGCTGAAGCCGTTATTGATGGATATATGTTTTGACCTTCGGCGCACATGTTATTTGAGTGGGTATTGAGGAGTTATCTAGTGAACAGGAAATTGTATGTCGGAAATCTGAATTACGGCCTTGGAAACGATGATCTGCACCAGCTTTTTGCGCCACATGGTACGGTATACTCGGCCCATGTGATTATGGATCGGGAAACAGGGCGCTCCAAGGGTTTCGGATTCGTGGAAATGGGCAGCGCTCAGGAAGCTCAGGCCGCGATTGCGGCCTTGAACGGTAAGGAGGTAAGCGGCCGCAGCCTAACGGTAAACGAAGCCCGTCCTCCCCAAGACAGAGGTGAGCGCAACGGCAGCTCCAACCCTTTCGTTACCGCAGCAAGGCGTAACGGGAGTTATAACGACCGCCGTAGCTAATCAGCACAATCGACTTCGAGCGCCGGCCGGTTCAACGGAATCGGTCGGCAGCCTCAGCCAACCGGTCCCGTCTATCCCTCGGGTAATTTCTTCAGCTTACGAACATCGGGCATCGAGTCACCGAGTTCGCAACGCGGCGGCGAGGTCCTGCGCCAAGGCGTCGAGCGCCCGGCTTTGCGCGGTTGCCAACCCTACGTAACTGCTATTCGCGGCAGGGATGGCCACGTTGGTATGTCCGCGGCGGACCGCCGTTTCGTCATTCATTTTGATCGTCCACAGCGCTTCGAAAACGGCTCTATCTTTCGGGCGAAGTTCAAATCGGGAAATATCTATGAGAATCCGCACATTCGGATCAAGAGACGTCGATTGGGCGTAGGCGGTTACCGTCGCATCGCCAACCAGACGGGAAAGGCGAGCGGCCAGTGCGCTCGTGATTTCGTCCTTCAACGGCGCTGCCCAGCGATGCTGCTCCAGAACCTCGACTTCATGTTCGCCCTTGGTAACGACTAGCTGGGGCTGATCCAAAGCGGCGGGAATCGTCACCGGCCCCACCACGATTATTTTCGCGCTATCGCTCAGAGTGCCCCGTGCGGCCACCGGGTCGTTCGCCGGCATCAGCGTATAGAAACGTGCCGGCGCGGAACCGCCACACCCGGCGAAAAGACTAACGAATATCGTCATCCACAGAAAACGGATCATGGCTGTTTCTCTTTACCCATAAGAAGCGATTCCGGATGGCGCTCCAGATAATCCAACATCACGCGTAACGATTGAGCTGCCCGGGAAACCTCGTTCAGCGCGTCGCGCGCATCGTGCTGGAGCGGTCCGTCGGTGGCAAGCGTCTTCTGGGCTTCGGTCAGGGTCCGTCTAGCGTCGATAATCGTGGTCTTCATCTCCGGCATCAGCTCGCGATCCAAATTGGAGGTCAGCCGCTCCACGCTCTTAAGTGTCTGATTCAACGATGCCATGGTTTTCCGCAGGTCCGCGGTGATCTCGTCGAGCGGTAATTTGTCCAGTTTTTTCACGATATGTTCCGCGCTGTCCGAGAGCGATTGCAAAGTGCCCGGCATGGTCGGAAACTCAGGCGGGTCCCGCGTCCAGTCCAAATGTGCCGACGGCGCAGACGGGAAGAAGTCGAGAGCGACATAGAGTTGCCCCGAGATTAGGTTGCCTGTGCGCAATTGCGCACGAAGCCCTTTCTCCACCATTCGGCTCAACTGTCTCTCCACGGCCTCGCGGGTCGTGGTGATAAGTTCGCGTTTTTGATTGCGTATCATCCCACCCCAACTCAGGCCGATATCGACCGCAATACGGAAACGGTGGTTCTGCGTATCCCACTCGCCCCGGATGCCGGTGACCTCTCCGGCAGGCAAGCCTCTAAAATCGAGCGGCGCACCGACCGAAAGCCCTCGTATCGTTTCGTCGAAATACAAAACCATCGCGCGCCGTTCGGTTTTGGGTGGCGCGAAGGCCGCGGACCGATTGGCGTAAAGGGTAAACGCCGTGTTTTCCACCGCAGGCTCGACTTTTCCGTCGCCGGCCGGCATGGCGAAAGCGATTCCGCCGAGCATGATGCTCATCAGCGACTCCGTGTCGATCTTGACGCCATTGGCATCGAGTGTTAAGTCGAGACCGCTGGCGTGCCAAAAACGGGTGTCGGCGGTCACGAACCGGTCATAGGGCGTTTCCACGAAAACTTGTATGGTTACACCGGTCCCCGCAGGATCCATTTCGAAGCCCAGCACCTTGCCAACCGCAATGTGCCGGAAATAGATAGGAGATCCTACATCCAAAGAGCCCAGATCCTCGCCCTTGAGAGCGAAGCGCCGGCCCTGCAGATCCGATGTTAGAATGGGCGGGACGTCCAGACCGCGGAATTTGTATTTCCGCTCCGTCGAACTCCCCACGTCCAAGCCGATATAAGAGCCGGAAAGCAAAGTACTCAAACCCGAAATGTTCCCGGCGACCACGCGCGGACGCACGATCCAGAAACGGGTGTCTTTCACCAGCCAATCCTCGGTTCCGTCACGCATTTGAGCGGTGACGATGACGCTGGTCCGATCTTCGCTCAGGGCGACATCGGCGACTTTGCCCACCTCTACGTCCCGATACTTGATAGGCGTTTTGCCCGGCTCCAAACCCTCGGCACTCATGAAAATAAGGGTGATCACAGGGCCTCGTTCCGAGATCGCTTTCCAGGCCAGCCAGGCACCGATCAGCGCCGCAACCAGCGGTATGACCCAAACGACGGAAAAGGCGAACCGGCTCGGCGGCGCTGCGACCGCCGTCGGCAACGCATCGCCCTTGTCGGTCTTCGAAGCGGAATTTGAATCGTTATCTCGAATGAACATTTTCTTGTACGGAATCCCATATCAGTCGCGGGTCGAAGCTCATGGCGGCAACCATGGTGAGCACCACTACGGCGCCGAAGGCAATGGCTCCGGGCCCGGCTTGGACCGCCGCCAGAGGGCGCACATCCACCAGGGCCACCAGCATGGTAACGACAAAAATATCCACCATCGACCAACGGCCGACCTTTTCGGTCAGCCGATATAGCCGGGTGCGGTCCAGCGGCCGCCAGCGCGATCCGGTCTGAACCGTCACCAAGAGTAGAGTGAGAGCCATCAGTTTCAGCAGCGGCACCATAACGCTGGCAAAGAACACCAGCAGTGCCAAAGGCCACGATCCCGATACCCACAGATAGATCACCCCGCTCATGATGGTGTCGACTTGAGCCCCGACGATCGAAGAGGTGGACATGACCGGCAACACATTGGCCGGAACATATAAAATCATGGCGGCGATCAGGAGAGACCAGCATCGACCGACGCTGTTCGGTTTGCGGACGTGCAGCACGCTACCGCACCGAGGGCAGTGCTGCTCGTGCTTCCCGGCCGGGGCATAGGAAAGCATTCCGCAGGCATGGCACGTCAAATAGCCGGCCCCTGAGTTTTGCTGAGTGGCGACGGGACAGCGCCGCCCCAACCGCGCCCAAATCTCTTCGCTATCCAGCGAGGCAGCGGTCGCCGCCATCACGAAAATAAAACCGCCGAAAAGCCACAGCGACCAGCCCGGCTGAACAGTCGCCATGTGAGCGAGCTTGACCAGGGAAACCAGGATGCCCAGCATCAGGACTTCGATCATGCCCCATGGCCGCAGCACCTGAATCAATCTGAACACGGCGGCCTGACCCGGCGGCTTCTTATTCGGCTTCAGCGGCAGCAGCACATATAACAGTCCCAGAAGCTCCATGGCCGGTACCACAATGGTGGTAAACAGAACCAGGCCGGCCATCATTCCCATGCCCTGCTTCTGCAACTCGAGCACGGCACCGAGAAGCGTCGCCTCCGTGTGCTTGCCCTGGATGCTCAGCCCCAGAATAGGGAACAGATTGGCGACCGAAAACAGAATGAATGCCGCAAGGGAAAAGGCCAATGTCCGGTCCAGGGTGTCTTTCGGCGCATGATAGAGCTGCGCTCCGCAGCGGCAGCAGCGGGCGCTTTGCCCCGGCGCAAGCGGGACCTTGCGTTGCAAAAGATCACATTCGTGGCAAGCGCAGAGGTTTTCTAAATCGCCGAAGGCAGGGACAGCCGGCGCGGCGGGAACAACAGACGAACACACGAGAGAAAAGTCGTGGAATGAATGGCTTTTAAAAATCTGAAATGATGTGTTTACTTACTTAAAAATCCCCCTGATTCCGGAGAGCGGCGCAAAAGGTCCGAACGCACACCGGATAATACCTTAAGCTCCGCCGGAGAGGCGTCGCGTTTCCGGTGCATTCCTTAAATGACGGTCGATCCGTTTATCCGCCGATGAGAACAGTCGGCTGGCCCACGACGATCACACCGCCGTGGGCGGTCATGTCGCCCATGCGCGCCGCCGGCTGACCGCCGATCATCACCGTGGCCGAACCCTGAGCAATGGTATCCGGCGGTCCGACACAGGTTACCACATCGCCGACCCGAGCGGCGGGCAAAGAGCCGATCAGCACCGTGGGCGCGCCGGGAGCCGTGATCGGCCCTCCCACATGGGGTTTGGGGCCGTCGAACATGGGACAGGTATGCATATCGGTGAGGCGGGCCGCGGGTTTGCTCATATTGCCCTCACTGTATCAGTCATTCGATCGCGCCATTACGCATTCGCACCGGCAAGCTTGGAGGCCAACCGGCCGTTGCCGCCGCAGGCAATGTCGATGCCCTGCGCCAAGAAGCGTTGGTACTTTTCCGGCGCTTTTTCCGGCTCGTTCTGAACCGCAGCCAACATGACCGCTCCGGCAACGGCTTTCCCGGTAAGATTGTCCGCGGGTGGAACGGCCGGCGCATCCGGTGGAGCCATGCTGCCCCCGCTCCAGAACGCCGCCACCGCCGCCCAGCTCCCCGCCCCTTGGAACTGATGCGCCTCCGCCGCAGCAAAAGCCGAACGCCGATGTTCCTCGCTGGGTTTGTAAACCCAGCGCTCGGCGAGTTCGAGCGGTTTTATCGCTGGCGAAGCAGGATCATTGGCTAAAGCGCTGCGGGCGCATAGGCAGGCCCACCAGGTCGACTCCCGTTTCGGAAGCGCCCGTGCGAGGAATTTAACGGCCTCGGGATACAAGGCGTTTTCCATAAGGAGGCGTAAAAAGCCAGCCGGGCTCATTTCGGGATTCAGCAATCGGAGTGCGGCTTCGTCGAGGTCGATATCACGGCACACGGCCGCGGCGTTGGGCGCAGAGACCTTGGTGAAAACGGGTTCAGTCATTTTGCTTTTCAGTCTCGGAGATTACAACTCGGTTAATTGATCATGACGATACCGCCCTTGGCGGTCAGCATTCCGTCGCCCTTTACCGTCGTCATGGGCGATTTCAGTTCCGCCATGCTGGTTCCCTCGATATTGACCATCATGCCTTTGATCGTGATGCCGCTTTGATCAATCTTGATACTGTTCTGCCCGACCTTGAGTTCGATCGACTGCATCGCCTCCAGCGTGCTTTTGCCCAGATCGATCTTGGTCTCCTGATTCCCCTGTTTGATCGACAAGGTGTGGTTGCCCATGTCCAGCACCACTTCCCGATTGCCCTGCTTGAGCTGCAGCTTGTCGTTGCCCTGCTCCAGGGTCGTCGTCCGGTGATTGTAGATGTCTATCGTCTGATCGCCGGGGTCCTTCTTGTCGAAACCGACCTTGAGCGTGGCGCTGTTTTCGACAACCACATTCATGTCTTTCTCGGCATGGATATAGATTTCCTCCTTCCCCTTATCGTCCTCCATGCGGATCTCGTTGAAATTGTCCTGTCCCCCGCCCTTGCTGCTGCGCGATTTGATGCCGGTTTGCGTAGCCTTGCCGGGCAAGGCATAGGGCACGGTCTGCTCCGCGTTGTAGACGCGGCCGGTAATGATCGGCTGATCCGGATTGCCTTCGAGAAAATCAACGATCACTTCCTGGCCGATACGGGGTATCGCAATCGCTCCCCATCCTTTTCCCGCCCACGGCTGGGACACCCGCACCCAGCACGAACTGGTCTCGTCCCGATTCTCCGCGCGGTCCCAGTGAAACTTGACCTTCACGCGTCCATATTGGTCGGTCCAGATTTCCTCGCCCGATTTGCCGACCACTATGGCGGTTTGCGGCCCGCGAACCATGGGTCTCGGCGTGCGATGGGCGGCACGAAACTGCTGCGTCTTGGCAATGGCGGAAATGCCGAGCTTCTCCGCGAAATCGCCGGCCGAGTCGCTCGCCGACCTATAGCGGTTGGATTGCAGCCGGAATTCCATTCCGGTAACCACGTATTCCTTGTTCTGATCCTGCCGGGGATGATCGATCAGCTTGAACAAGGCTCCGACTTCCAGGCCCGCGACGTTACCCTCGCCCGAAAACCGCTCGTAATCCGACTGGAGCGCCTCCAACCGCACTTTCGAGTAATGCGACCCGTCGGCATTCGCAACGTATCCTCCCGGATAATCGTATTGTTCGTATTTGCTGTAATCGTCCTCCGTCGGCCGGTTTGTCTTTTCGATCAAGGAGGCTTTGGGCTTTTCAAAGTCGAAATCGTTGACCGTGTAAGTCCCAGGCTGAATAACCCGCTTGAAGGACCAGGCGAAGATGTGATCCCGGAGCCGCCGTTCTTGATTCTCCGGGGGAAAGAAAGGGACTTCCGCATACCCGGAAACCGCCGAGTGGGCATTGGCGGAATCGATGAGATTGAGAATGTGCTTGTCGCTTTCGTGCTTGAAGAAATAATAGATACCTTCTTCTTCCAGGAGCCGATTGACGAAATCGAAGTCGCTTTCGCGATACTGTACGCAGTATTCGCGCTGCCGATAGGTTTCGCTCAGCGATTCCTGAATGTCGCCGCTGAAGCCATGCTCCTCGAAAATGGCCTTGACGATCTCCGGTACGGTTTTGTCCTGAAAAATGCGGCAATTCGTCTTGCGCGTCAGAAACCATAGCCACGGCCGCAAAACCGCCCGGTAATGCGCGAATTCGCCGAGATCGGGTTCCTGGCTGAATTGAACGGCATAGCCGTTGAAATAACGTTTGCCCCCGTTGGAAAGTTCAAGCGCGACGGTCAGTTTCTTTCCCAGAACGTCCTTGGCTGCGATATTCCGATTCTCGCTGAGCAAATCCACTTCAAGCTCGAACGAGCGGCTGAACTCCTCCCGCCCCTGCATCCGGAAGAACAACAAGACGTCTTTGCCCAAAGGACTCGTTACGGAAGCGGAGCGGAAATCCTGGGTGAACGACATAAAACTAACCCATTAGAATGATTGGAGACAATTTGTCGAATACTAACAAACCTGGGATATAGACCGATGATTTCAGGCGATTCCGCCCGAGACACCTTTCCGGTCGCAGCGAGCAACCAACGAATTTAAGACCGCGCGGCAACGATCAGAAACCCTTCCACAGGCACACCGGCCTCGTAGCGCAACATCTGCTGCTCGCCCCTCCGGAGGGAAAGCCCGGCGCTTTCCAGCTCACGTTGCAGGTAATCCTCCGTATGGCTGTAACGCCCGTGGAGATTGATCTTGTACCCTTCGGACGGCCGCTCGTCGTTACGTTCCACCGTGAAAATGAAGTATCCGCCCCGGCGCAGTGCCCGCCCTACCCGCTCGAAAACCGCGCTCAAATCGCCAAAATAAACCAGCGTATCGGCGGAGACGATCAGGTCGAACCGATCCGTGTGCCGTCCGACGTAGGCTGTTAATTCACTCTCGATCAAATCGTCGTATTGCCGTCTGGCATGGGCCTTCTCCAGCATTTTGACGGACAGATCCACGCCGGTCAGCCGACGCGCATAAGGATGCAAGAATTCCCCGCACAGCCCGGTCCCGCAGCCGGCGTCGAGCACTTCGAGGTCGACTCGATCCCGATCGTACAATGCGGCGACGGCTTCCTTGACCAAACCCGGAGCCCGATAATCGAGCCCCTTGAGCACGTAATCGAAACTATCGGCAAAGCTGTCGAACGTCATGCGGACGTAGTCGTCCGAAGCGCGCGCCGGGACGTCCGTCCCGGCATACGAATGCAGCCGGTGCAGCGCCAGAGGATTGGTCGGATCGTGTTCCAGCCATTGACGGATCGTGGGCAATGCTTCCTCGACCAAGCCTTGCAGGTACAGCACATGGCAAAGATTTTCGTAATCGTCCGAGCGGTACGGCCGGAGATTGATCGCTCTGCGGTAAGCCTGGGCGGCCTCCCCGAATTTGCCCTGCTTCCGGAATACGTTTCCGAAATTGTGATAGAGCTCGGCGTTGTCCGGCATCAGTTCGATCGCCTTGGCGAATTGCTCCGCGGCTTCCTCGAAGCGCTCCAGATCCTTGAGAACGGTGCCGAGATTGTTGTGCGCAGCAACGTTTCCGGGATTCAGCTCGATCGCGCGCCGGTAGGCGTCCACCGCCTTTTCGGGCTTGCCGGCCTTGTTATAGATGTTGCCGAGGTTGTTGTACGCATCGGCATAGGTCGGCGCAATGGCGATGGCCTTTTCGATCGACTCGACGGCCAGATCGTCTCTGCCTCTCCGATGCGCGAGGATGCCGTAGAAATGAAGAATTTCGGGAATGTCCGGATAATTCTCCAGTAGTACGCTGAAAATCCGCTCGGCGTCATCGAGGCGATTCGCTTGCAGCAAGCGAATCGCACCGCTCAACGCCAACTCGGGGGTTACTTCCTCGATGCGGAAATCTGACGGTTCGTCGTCCAACATAGATCAACTTTCGGAATAGTACAGAGCCTGGAAATTCGGGCCTTTCTTTTTCAGCATCGCCGACGCTTATATCGGAGCGGGAAGCGCACGATTGAAGGCCAAATAACAGGGTCTACAGACCCTTACCGGGCCGGTTTCACGTACGTGCCCGGGCCGCTGAACCGGAAACGTCAACCGGACGCGGTCGGGCGAACAGACGTCGCAAACATTCTTGCCGCACAAGCGGCAGTGATGACGCCACCGGACCGGAAATACTCTGCTGAATTCCTTATTGCATACCCGGCACGTGTTCGTCGCGCTATCCGGTTCCCAGTTCGGTATCCAGGGAGGACAGACAATCACCGGCAATAGAGCGGCCGTATATCCGTTATAAAATATCACCTTATGCTGGAATCTCATCCAGAATCTCTTGACGTACCGCAGTTCGCGGCTGGTGACGTTATAGCCATAATCCCCGGTTTTATCGAAAATACCGGATAATTCACCCATTCCGTCCAGGTGAAAATGGATTTTTCCGCCGCCATGCGCCAGCGAATATTCAAGCGCGGTTTTGGACCACCTCGTACCCATTTCAAGGCCTTCGGTATCCGCTTTTGTGGTGGCACCGAGGCTATATTCTTTGTTCGTTCCCCCTACGTCGACGCCGCCCAGATGCGCACCCGCCGGAAACTGGCGGTGCTTAATGGGCCTAGCCTGGTTAAAGTTTTGGAACTTCGTGTCGTCCATGCCTTTGAGCCCGCGCGCTCTCGCATTTCCCCAGTGTATTTCCCAGTCATCCTCCGCGGTTCTCCCGCCGCGCCGCTTGATATCGATGGTTCTTGCGCCAAGGCCGACAAGGTCGGCCTCCACCGGATTTCCGCGATCGAGATCCCGATAAAGATCGGCATTGACGGCCTCATCGATATTCATACCAAAATGGATATCTTCCATATCGCTTAATGCAGTATTATCCGCGACCTTTATCTCGGGTATGGGTTGCCCTCCCATCGTCGCCGGGAATACTCCTCTCGTATTCGGTTGTGCTAGCGGCATTTATGTAATCTCCATTCGAAATAACGCCTAATAGAAAATGAATCGGGATTAAAGGAACACAAGAGGAAATTATAGAAGCTACTTAGCTCATCCTATGCATCTCTGGGGTCGAAATACGATCCGGATGATACACAGGATGGGTTTGGCCTTGATCTACGGACCTTACACCGGATATCTCGGACATCCTAGATTGCCTTTGTAAGTCCGCTATACCGGTATCTCGCGTCAATTGCTCAAGTGGAAAACCTGATAAGTGTACAGGTCCCGCTTTCCGCTGCTGGCCGGGGTAAAACTGAGTTTTTTGGCCGATACCGTTACACCGGTGCTGGTTGTCCAATCTTTCGGAGCTTGCCCAAGCGAAGCATTGACCACACAGTTTGCGATTCCGAAATCCCATGTCAGGTGTTTTTCGGTATTGATCGCCCAGGTGTGGGATGTCGTTTCTGCGGTCTCGAACGATTTGATGACCACGTCTTTGAATTTTTCCATGGGTATCCGGTCGAGAATAATGCACGTATTTACTTGCGTAGGAGCTCCTTGCAAAGGGTTATCGGGTCCCTTTCCGCTATTGCTGCGGGATGTTGCGTACGCCCCTGTCGGTGTATTCGTAAACCCGCCGCAAGCGCAGCCGGATTCGACACATCTGTTGGTATAGGTGGTGCAGCCGCATTTTATTCCGGCACCAGTGTCTTCCTTGCATGCGCAATTCGCCCCACTCCCGGTCTTGTGTTTTGCCGGGCCATGCCCGCAGTTTGTACAGGCGTGAGAGATCAGATAGTGCCCGCAAGTGCACCGATAGGCTTCTGCACGGTGTTCCAGCGCCTTCCGAAGTTTTTGATTGAGCTTGATCAATTCGGCCTGGAGCCAGAAGTCCATTTCTCTGCCGGGCGGGTCGCCGGCCTCCTTTGAGAGGAAGAAGGCGATCTGTGCGACCTCATTGGTTTTCTTGGAGTAAGTAAACAGGTGCTTTTTGAAAAAGTTCTTGTCGAACTTGATCATGATATCGACGCCGCCCGATCCACCGAATACCCACTCCTGGTCCAGGGTAAGCTTTCTGGTTAGTCTCGTCTCAGTGAGACCCGTCGGCGTGTAGTTCTTGTACGCCACCAAATCACGAGCAGTCTGCTCGGCCATGCTTTCTCCTAATCCCCGTCGGGGCTCACGTGCAGCATTTTATGCCGCGTTTTTTGAAAAAATGACCCGAACCCGTACCCAAATCCCTGATCCGGGACACTCAGTGCCCTCGATCGATGGGATTCGCCTCCATCGAGCGAATCAGAAAACCCGAGCCAATTCGCCGTGTTCGTGCGTCCTGCGCCGCGCTCCAGCCCGTCGGACGCCCCAGTCGCCTAGTGCTTTTCGGTGACCGTGCGATCCTTGAGATTGACTATAAACGTGCGCCCGCGCTCGTCGCGTGCGATCAACGTCTCGGACTTCTTATCGATACGCAGTTCCTCGATATAAACCTCCTGTGCATCGGTTTCCTCGTGGGGGTCGTACTGCGTGGTATACAATTGCAAGGTCCAGAGTTCCTGACCGCTGGCTTCGTCGACCGCCGCGATAACGCCGCCGCTCTGTCCGAAGCCTCGTGAGCGCGCCGCACGCAGTTGCTCGTAGCGTATGCCTTTGTGGGTGACCGGCTTCGCCGCCGGCGCACGTCTCTTGGAAGATTCCATGCCTGACTCCTTTATTTGGGGCAGCGTAGCTGCGTCGCCCCATGCGAATATAGGAAACACCGTCGCAGCCACGATGATGAGCTTACAAAGTCTTTGCCGGAAAAGTGTGCACATGGGGCAATCGTCTGGTTTAGCTTAGTGCTTCCTTGATCGCACTTTTGGGAATCGCGCCGACAAGATCACCGGCGAAGTAAGCCCAGCTATCGGCGTTGTTCAAGGCATCTTCGGTTTTGAATGCGTTGCCGGGCTTGAGTCCGTCGTAGTCGTAACGGATGTCTTCGGTCTTAACCAGCTTGTGGGATAATTCGTGGACTACCGTCAGGGCGCACAGCCACAGCTTCGGAATGTTTCCGAGACGCGTACGCTTGCCGGTGCGCAGAAACAATTCGTAAATGTAGATCACCGGCATGACGTCCAGGCTGTTGACCGAGGCGAAGGTGTTTTTCATCGACCCGTCCGCGCGCTTGTGGGGACGGTCGGAAAATATCACCTTGCCGGAATTACAGGCCGCCGTGATCTTCTTGAATCCGTCGAGCAGTTTGCCCCGGCTGGCATCGAGATCACCGGTCTTGGCACCGTCGGTGTGAAACCAGCGGCGGATCGTGTCGTTCGCATCCCCGGACTTGCCGCTCAGCTTGACCTCCACATCGGAACTCCACTTGCGGGCGAGCTGAAGCGCGTCGGACATCATCTTCCGATTACCCTCACCGAACACCTCGCGCCAGTGGTTGAGCTCCGATTTGAGTTGGGCTTCGTTCCTCCCGGCGAAGAGATCATAGGTCCACTTGCCATAGTGCTTCGGAGAGTCGACAACCCATATGCTCTGGTTACCTTTCTTCGCCACCAGATAGAAATGCCGGAACTGCTTGATGCACGCCGCACGGTCTTGGTAGCCGGAACTGCCGGTCTGACAGGCGCTGAGGATCTCCTGGGACTGCGCGCGGCCGCTCAAGGCTTTCCCCTTCGCGGCTTCTTCCAACTGCTTGCGCAGCTTGTCGAGTACCGGTGCGGCATCGACCGACGGACCATCGGATTGAAGCAGCTTTTTCAATCCGGACTCGATGTCTTTCCAGTCCTTTTGCAGCGATGACGTCTTAAGCAACTCGATACTCTTGTCATAGACTTCGGTGAACACGTCCATCCGAATTCCCCCCTCAGGTTCGTACTCTTGTTTTGATTACAGACTCGTAGCAACAGAGTCACCACGAGGATGCTGCCGAAACTTTGTCGCGGCTTTATTTTTATTCAAACCGGTAGCCGAATTGTCCATCCTGCACGTCGATATGCACCCGCTCTATGGCGTTCCCGTCCATCATCCGGATCAAGAACTCTTCGCTGATCCTCGGCAACACGGTATTGGTCAAAATCGCGTCGATCATGCGCCCGCCGCTCTCGAGCTCGGTGCAACGGTTGGTGATGAGTTTGATCACCTCGTCGTCATAACTGAACGGCACCTTGTGGGTTTCCCGGATGCGCTTTTCGATGCGGCCGAGCTGCAGCCGCGCAATGGCACCGATCATTTCGTCGCTCAACGGGTAATAAGGAATGACGACCAGGCGGCCTAACAAGGCAGGCGGGAAAACCTTGAGCAAGGGTTCGCGCAGAGCCTTGGCGATGCCGTCGGGTTCGGGCATCAGTTCCGGGTCTTTGCACAGATTCATGATCAGGTCCGTCCCCGCGTTGGTAGTCAGGAGAATCAGGGTGTTCTTGAAGTCGATCACCCGGCCTTCGCCGTCCTCCATCCAGCCCTTGTCGAATACCTGGAAGAAGATCTCGTGAACGTCGGGATGGGCTTTTTCGACTTCGTCCAGCAACACCACGCTATAGGGCCTGCGCCTTACCGCTTCGGTCAGAACGCCGCCCTCGCCGTAACCGACGTAACCCGGCGGAGCACCCTTGAGGGTCGATACGGTGTGCGCCTCCTGATATTCGCTCATATTGATGGTGATGACGTTCTGCTCGCCGCCGTAGAGAGCCTCGGCCAAAGCCAGGGCGGTTTCGGTCTTGCCGACGCCCGAACTGCCGGCCAACATGAAGACGCCGATCGGCTTATTGGGGTTATCGAGACCGGCACGGGAGGTCTGAATACGCCTGGCGATCATTTCCAAGGCGTGGCGTTGGCCAATGATTCGCTGTTCCAGGATATCGGCCAGCTTCAGCACGGTTTCGACCTCGTTCTTAACCATGCGTCCGACGGGAATGCCGGTCCAATCCTGGACTACGGAAGCGACCGCTTGGCCGTCGACAGTGGGCAGGATCAGCGGATGTTCGCCTTGCAACGCGTGCAGCCGACTTTGCAGGTCCTTGAGTTCGGACAACAGCGCATCCCGGTCGACGGCGGGTGCGGGTTCCGCCTGTTCCGCCGCCTGCTCCAAGGCGCTGCCGGTGCCTTCGACTTTTCCGGTCTGCTCCCGAAGTTGCTGACGCAGGGCCAGAATCTTTTCGACCACTTCCTTTTCGGAGTTCCAGCGGCCTTCCAGCGCCGCCAGCCTCTCACGTTCGGCCTCCAGTTCGGCTAGCGCGCGGTTTTCGCGGGCTGTCGTGTCGATCCCTACGGAACGTTCCCGGCCGATGATGTCCAGCTCGGTTTCGAGTGCTTGTATGCGCTTTCGGCAATCGTCCACCTCGGGCGGCACCGCGTGCTGGCTTATGGCAACGCGGGCGCAGGCGGTGTCGAGAAGGCTGACGGCTTTGTCGGGGAGCTGACGCGCCGGGATATAACGGTGCGAAAGCTTGACGGCGGATTCCAGCGCCTCGTCCAAAACTTGCACCCGATGATGCTTTTCCATCACGGAAACCACGCCGCGCATCATGCGTATGGCTTTCTCTTCGCTCGGTTCGTGCACCTGGACGACCTGGAAGCGGCGCGTCAATGCCGGATCCTTTTCGATGTATTTCTTGTATTCCGCCCAGGTCGTCGCCGCCACCGTGCGCAGGTTGCCGCGCGCCAAGGCTGGCTTCAAAAGATTGGCGGCATCGCCGGTACCGGCAGCTCCGCCCGCGCCAACCAAGGTATGAGCCTCGTCGATGAAGAGGATGATCGGTTTGGGCGAGGCCTGGACCTCCTCGATGACTTGCCGCAATCGATTCTCGAACTCCCCTTTCATGCTGGCCCCGGCCTGGAGGAGCCCGACATCCAAGGTGCGCAAGCTCACATCGCGCAAAGGCGGCGGCACATCGCCCGCCACGATTTTTTGGGCGAATCCTTCGACGACCGCGGTCTTGCCGACGCCCGCCTCGCCCGTCAGGATGGGATTGTTCTGACGACGGCGCATAAGGATATCGATGACCTGGCGGATCTCCTCGTCGCGTCCCACGACAGGGTCCATCTTTCCCTGCCTCGCCTGTTCCGTCAGGTCGACGGTAAATTGCTTGAGCGCCTCCTGCTTGCCCATGGCAGCAGGCGACATAGCTCCGCTCGCTTCGCCAGGAGCCGCTCCGCCTGCCTGAAATCCGTCGGTCGCGGCCAATCCGTCTTCGGGCGAACCGCCAACGAACTCAGCCAACCGTTCGGTCAGCGTTTCGAGGCCGATCTTTTCGAATTCTTTCGAAATGCCGACCAGTTCGCCGCGCAGCCCCCGAGTCTTCAAAATGCCGACGAGCAGGTGGCCCGAGCGGACCTGGTTTTCGCCGAACATTAGCGTTCCGTATACCCATCCGCGCTCGACCGCCTCCTCGACGTGCGACGACAGGTCGGATATGGACGTAGCTCCTCGCGGCAAGCGGTCGAGCGACTCGGTGAAATCCTTGGCGAGGCGGCCCGGATCGACGCCGAACTGCTTGATGAGGCGGTGCAGATCCGAATCCTGAAGCTGAAGCAATTGATGCAGCCAGTGCACCAATTCGACGTACGGATTGCCCCGCAATTTGCAAAATACGGTCGCGCTTTCGATAGCTTTGTAGCAAATGCGGTTAAGCTTGCCGAAAAGCTTGACCCGGCTGATTTCTCCCATGAAGCGATCCCCCTAGATCCGGTGTTTTTAATCGTTTAGAAAATTCAACTCTGTACAGGCAGGCGAATCAAAGCGCCGAGCACCGAAAAAACGGATTCAGCATCAACTCGTCCGCGTCTTTTTCTTCTTGTCTCGTCCCCAGCCAGCTTGTCCAGCCCAGTTGCGCGCCGCCGTCCAGTCGCAAAGATGGGACTTCCTGATATCGAAGAACCAGATTCAGATCCCAAACCAGTTCGTCCCCTGCGTAATTGCGTACGATGGCGATCAACTCGACCAAGCTTTCGCCGCCCGGCAGCAGCGCCCGATATCGATCGATTCCCATCGGGCCCAGCACGATTCGGAACTTATGCTGGCAACCCCAAACCCTGGCGCCCACGACTACGGACAACCCCAAGGACCCACTGCAGGGCGAAACTCCAAGCCGGGACTGTTCGTGCGTCGCGATCTCCATCCATTCGCCGACGAATTCCCGCAAGCTAACGCTGATCCCGAAAAAATCGCCGATGAGTGCGCGCAGACCCTCGGGATGCTTGGTTTGTCCGGCCAAGAGACCGGTAAAGTAAAGCTTAGCCCGATCCGGCATGGCGTCCCGATTTTGAACGGACGGAACACCGATACCGAACAAGGAGCCCAAATAAGCCGCAAAGCGATCCGATTCGGGGCGATCGTGGCACACCGTAGGCTGGGCATTGGCCCAAGCCCGATAAAACAGGCACAGCATCCGGTGGTGAAACACATCCGCGAAACGCGAAAACGTATGATCGCCATGATGCCGGACCCGCTCGCGGGCGTACTCGGTCAAATGCAGGGGCATGGGTCCGTTGGGTCCGAACAGCCCAAGAAAACGCGCCGACAGACGCGGCGGAAAACCGTCCGCGCCGGATGCGAACGAAGCCAGGGTCGACGGCGCAAACTCGAGTTCCGGCTGTTGACTCAACCGAATCGGATCATCAGTGGCTTTAACCGATTTCCCCAATCTCGGCTTGTCCGCGTAATGGCACTCGATCAGCCGCAATGCCTCGAAGAAGTCGAAGCGATAGGGCTCGCGGCGAAGGAGCTCGATCAGATCGTGTGTCGCTGCCCGATACGTAGCGGCCATCGCATGATCTCCCCTCGTTCCGCCGTTCTTATCGACGTTTCAGCGAACGAATTCAACGATACATAACGGGCGAAGAATTGTTCGAGAACGGCCCCCAGAAGAAAGCAGCCGGAGCCCTCGAATGCGGATTCGTCAAACTCGACGGCAATCTCCAAACCGCGCCCGAATACAATGGGACCGGCAGCATCCACCCGACGAACCACGTTCTTGGATCCGATCGACAGAACGCCCTCGATTTGACGGCGTACCGTCGCATCATTCGGATCCGCATAAAGGGCGAGCAACTCGCGAAGCGCCGCCGCACCTTCGGTCTCGCTGCTATCCGTCAGCGTCAGGTAGTTGAGCGACAGATGATTGATCAGACGCCACGCCATTTCGCCGTCGGCGGACGAAGGCCTCGGCTTGGTCGGACCGGCCAAACACCGTATCGCTTGCACCGGAGCGCCGGTCTGCAAGGTAAAATCGGTAGCGCCCATGCCGACGGGCATCAGCAGGGGCAAATCGCGATTCGTGCAGAGCGTTTCCATGCCCAATTGTTTCAGATCGCCGCGATACGGCGCTTCGGCCGCATCGACCAGCGAGATGAAAACTTCGCTGCCGATATAGCTGGAGCGCATCCCCTGTCGGCGCTGCTTGGACGACAACACGCGCTTTTCACGATGCAGCGTGTAATAGGCGTTCTCGTCGCGCCGCCGATAACCGCTCCTGGACCCGTAGAACGGCAAGAACTCCCGTTCATCGGACGGCGTGGCGCCATAACCGGTCACTTCGCTGACGCCATAGACCTCGTAATCCATCGGTCGCGTTCGATCCGGCACGACATGATAGTGCGGCATGAAATGGGTCAAGTGAATACGATCGGTGCGTTTCGGAAACAAATTGATCGCCGGCGTGCAGAACAGCGAGAAATTGCCGGCATCGACGGCGTTGACGAGATGAGGCTCGGCGCGCTTGAACAGGGCGATGACCTCGAGCTCGGTGCCGTCACAACGACTGACGGCCTTTTGTAAGCCGTTCAACCCGACGAACAGATAGCGCTCCGGAAACGCGAAATATTCCTGCAGCAGCCTGTAGCCCTGAAACGAGCGCGGACCAAACGGCAACAAAGCTTCATCATCGCCGAATCCCAGCCGCGATATCGGCGTCCGGTCGATGATCTCGACCCATTCCGATGGCCGCGATGCGGGTTGGACCGCCAACGCAAGCGTGTCGGCAAGCAATTGCTCGTAAAGACGGAACGGCAGTTCGCCGGTACCGCGCAAGAAAATCGGCAACCGGTCCAGCTTGAGCTGATTGAAGTGCAGACCCGCGCTGGTCCGGAGACAAAGACGTAAACCGGCCTTCACGCCGGGTTTGGTCGGCACGCCCAAATTGGCGACTGCGCTGGGCGTGGCGAGGTATTGCGCTTCCACCAGTTGCAGGGGCCATAGCGTGACGTCATGAGCGGTCCGATATTCGCAGGCGGTTTGCTCACCTTTGCCGATTTGACTTCTGAGCGAGGTCGCGCGCGGCACCAAGAATCCCTCGGCCAGCGCGCCCTCGGAAAGATCGGGCTGGAGTTGCACCACGGCCATCGAGGGTGTTGGCGAGAGATAATGCGGATAAACGACCTCGAGAAGATGTTGGGTTAAACGCGGAAATTCGGCGTCGATTTTGAGTTGAACCCGCGCCGCGAGAAACGCAAACCCCTCGAGCAGGCGCTCGACGTACGGATCGGAACACTCGAACTCGTCCAGCCCCAGCCGGCCCGCAATCTTCGGAAACTCTTTGGCGAACTCGGCACCCACCTCCCGAATGTGCTGCAGCTCGCGGTTGTAGTACTGAAGCAATCGAGGGTCCATAGTCTATCCGTTCAAATCGGTGACCCGCGCATAGCCGGTATCGAGATCGATTTCGGTGCGGATGTAAAGATGCAAGGGAAGCGGCTGTGCCCACAGATCACCTTCGATGGTGAACGTCATGGCCTTGAGATTCATGCTATCCGAGGCGGCGACCTTCACCCTCACCGAATCCGCCAGGATGCGCGGTTCGAAGTCGAGAATAGCCTGTTTGACCTTTCGTTCGATCGCCGGAAGGTCGGCACCGGAGAGAGGGGTGCCGGCCAGGGCCGGGATACCGAAATTCAATACCGAACGCTCCACGAAAGGATATTTTTCCAAATCTACTAGCGACTCCATGGCGGTGGTATTCAGCAACCACGCCAAGTCGCGCAATACGCTGTGGCGCAAATTCCGTATATTCATCACCCGCTGGTCGCGGGACTCCTGTTGTTTGTCCGGTTCGTCGTCGGTAAGGCGATCCAGCAGCGACGGCTGCAGGCGTTCCTTCGGCGTGAGATCAGCCATCGTTTTCGATCGTGTCCGTATTCATCGCAATTTCTCGAACATCGAACAGCGAGAAGTCGCCCTCGTTCGTTACCAATACGCGTTGTCCCATGCCCAGCGAGTAGCCCTCGACCGGCTCTTGCCATTCGGTTCTCCGGGCCATGCGAATCGCTACGTCATCGGCTTTTTCCGAGTCGGGATAACGGGAAGGAATCAGACCCACGGCAGAACCGCCGTTGGCCCAGGTGAATTGTGCGGGAAGCCAGACTAAATCTCGAAGGTCACTGGGTGGATCGAGTTCGATGCGGGCAATCCGGCAAAAAGGTATCCAGTAGTAGCGACCGTTAACTATGGCTTCCACAACCGGTCCCAGACGGCTATCGCTATCCGCCACCCATTCGAACGGCTTCCCGTCGATGGTACCGGACGTCCCCGGCGCCGATTCGAAACCCTGATCCCGGAACTGGATCGCCATCGAATGATCTCCCTGCGCGGCGCATTTACATGCTTCTATCAGAAGCGCGATCCATCGCTCGGGCTTGCCGAAGATCAGCGGAGAAATCTCCCCGCGGAAGACTTTCGCACGAAGGACTTCACATCGTATGGCTTCGCGATAGGTCTGCACCATTGCGAGATTGGCCGCATCCAGATCGCCGCACACGCTCAACTGCGTGAGAGCACGCTCCCAGCGCCCCATCAGGGCCAACAACTGGAAGAGAAAAATCCGGTACTTCGCTTCGGCAGGATTCTGGCGGACCTGGTCCTGGAGTTGCGCTAGCGCATCTTCCAGGCGGCCTTCCCGAAGACTTTCTTCAGCGGCGATGGTTGACATAGGCGGATGGGAGAAATTGAGGGGATGAATAGTGCCCGCTCAGCGGCGGGCACTGCCGAAAAATACCGCGCAAACTTATTGTTTTACGTTCGCAGCAATATTCCAGCCCATCTCCGGCTTGGCGCCCTCCGCGCCCTTTTCGGTCTGTTCTATGTATTTCACCTTGACCTTGGCGAAATTGAGCGTGACGTTTTCGGTCAAGCGGTCCTCGCCGCCGGAGCCGCCCGTAGAAACCGAGGTGATCAGGACTTCCTCCATGGTAATGGTCAGGTATTCCACCGGCTTTTCGCCGGCTTTCCGAACCACCAGCACGGCCTTGTCGAAATGTTTGCCGTTGCAGCAGCTCAACATTAAGTCCGGGCTCGCCTTATCGATATATTTCGTAAAGCTCAGATCCTGCACGTTGGCTTTACCCGCTCCGCCGCCGCTTCCCATATGGGTGGTGCCACTGTTGGACATGCCCCAGCTCCAAGCCAGAACGTCGATCTCTTCTTTATGCTTATCGTCTCTAGATTCCCCTTTAATCGGGTCGATCTTAATGAACATGTCGACTGCCATGGTCTTCTCCTTTACTTATTGGTACTTGTTGGTTGATTGAAACTTGATCAAACATGGATGGAATACACTCCGTCCGGCTCCGCTGGGCAATGTGAGTTTGCCGTGTCATCTCATATCGTCACCTCCGAATCCCCCTAGTTGCCAGCTCTTCGACTCGATCTGCTAGCCGCCTTTCACGGAGGGTAGTTTGGACACCAAACGCAGCGAAACGGTTAGCCCCTCTAGCTGGTAGTGCGGCCGTAAGAAGAATTTCGACGTGTAATAGCCTGGATTGCCCTCCACCGCTTCCACGATTACCTCGGCCGCCGCGAGAGGCTTGCGCGCCTTGTCGATGTCGTCGGACATGGCCGGATTCGGGTCGACATAGTTGTAAATCCAGCTTTGCAGCCATTTCTGCATGTCGTCCCGCTCCTTGAACGAACCGATCTTGTCCCTGACGATGCACTTCAGGTAGTGGGCAAACCGGCAGGTGGCGAACAGGTAGGGCAGCCGCGCCGCCAGATTGGCGTTGGCCGTCGCGTCGGGGTCGTCGTATTCGGCCGGTTTCTGGAGCGATTGCGCGCCTATGAACGCCGCAAAATCGGAATTTTTCTTGTGAATCAGAGGCATGAAGCCGTTCTTGGCCAACTCCGCTTCACGCCGGTCGCTGATCGCGATCTCGGTCGGACACTTCATGTCCACGCCGCCGTCGTCGGTCGGGAAGGTATGCACCGGCAACCCTTCCACAGCGCCGCCCGATTCCACGCCGCGGATTCTCGAACACCAGCCGTAAAGCTTGAAGGATCGATTGATATTGACGGCCATCGCATAGGCCGAGTTGGCCCAGACATACTTTCGGCTGTCTGCCGCCTCGGTTTCCTCTTCGAAATCGAATTCCTCGACCGGACAGGTTTTCGCCCCGTAAGGCAACCGAGCCAGAAATCTCGGCATGGCCAAGCCGATATAACGGGAGTCGTCCGACTCGCGTAGCGAGCGCCACGCCGCGTACTCCGGAGTCAGAAAAATCTTCGTGAGGTCGCGCGGGTTGGCCAGCTCGTTCCATGAATCCATCTGCATCACGGTCGGTGCCGCCGCTGCGATGAAAGGTGCATGCGCAGCCGCGCAGACTTTCGCCATCTCCCCCAGCAGTTCGACATCCGGCGGAGAGTGGTCGAAATAGTAGTCGGCCACGATACAGCCGACGGGTTCGCCGCCGAACTGCCCGTACTCTTCTTCGTAAAGCTTCTTGAAGATCGGGCTTTGATCCCAGGAAGTTCCCTTGAATTTCTTCAGGGTTTTTCCGAGCTCTTTCTTCGAGATGTTCAAGACGCGAATCTTGAGCATCTCATCGGTCTCGGTATTGTTTACCAGATACTGCAAGCCGCGCCACGCGCTTTCCAATTGCTGGAAGTCCTCGTGATGCATGATCGCATTCACCTGCTCGGTGAGCTTGCGATCTATTTCGGCGATGATGGCCTGGATGGTCTTGACGGCGTCCTCGGAGACCTTGGATACGTCTTTAAGGACGAATTCCGCCAGAGTGGTCACCGCCGACTCGACCGCCTCTTTGGCTCGGTCGGATTTCGGCTTGAACTCTTTGTTCAAGAGGCTCGTAAAATCACCAAGCTCGCCGAGCTGCTCGGCGCCCTGAGCTGAGGTTTGGGTTTCTAATTCAGCCATGGCTTATCCCTCGCTGCTCGAAGAGTCCGCAGCGGCTTCGTCCGCCGGCTTCGGAGCCGAGGCGAGTGCCTGCAATAATGTCGGGTCGTTTATTACCTTAGCGATGAGCTCCTCGGCGCCTGTCTTTCCGTCCATGTAGGTGATCAGGTTGGCCAACTGGCTGCGCGCTTCGAGCAGCTTGTTCAGGCCCTCGACTTTCCTGGCAACCGCCGCCGGCGAAAAATCGTCCATGCTTTCGAAAGTGATATCGACGCTGAGACTGCCTTCCCCGGTGAGGGTGTTGGGCACCTGAAACGCAACCCGCGGCTTCATGGCCTTGAGCCGCTCATTGAAGTTATCGACATCTATTTCCAGCAGTTTCCGATCCGCGACCGGGGGCAGCGGCTCTGTCGGTTTGCCGGAGAGATCCGACATGACGCCCATTACAAAAGGAAGCTGGACCTTCTTTTCCGCACCGTAAACTTCCACGTCGTATTCGATCTGTACGCGCGGTGCGCGATTTCGAGCTATAAATTTCTGGCTACTTTCTGCCACGGCAAATCTCCTCTTAGGCTATAGAACTACAGCAATCTCACATTTTCATGGTTACGTGGGGCTTTATTCGATCGATAAAATCGCTTGCAGCTTCGAAATCGCGCCCCAGCGCACCGGTTATCGTGGCATGTCTACCACCCCACTTCGCTCATTCCTTAGTAACGACATCATCGACCAGTGTAACCAAACGAGTTCAATAACGATGCCAACCATCAATATCTCTCCATCGAAATAGACCAACACACTGTTTTGAATCGCTTTTGTTCACATTGGCAATAATTCGAGCCATCAAACTCACCCAGTTCAAGCAAAACAATATTGCGATATTTCGTATCTGTTACGGCATATCGTATTTTTGACATCCGGGCGATCGACGGTTATGACTAACCGGATGAGAAGGAATGGCGATTGCGTCGCCAATTTATGAATCAGTGTAGGGCTCACGCTTTCGTTATTTGCTCTAATACTGGCCGTCTTCGGACGGATCACGCCCCCTGATGAACTCCACCTGCGAAAGGCCGTCCGGAGCCAGGTCTTTGACGATCTCGATGAAATCCATAAAAACCAGACGCTTGGCTCGCTTCAGCAGCAAGGGAATCGGGCTGGACGGCTCGCATCGAGCGTAATAGTCACAAATCAAATCCAGGGTCTTGATCACATCCTGGCGGCTGCCGATTTCCCCCGGCCGAGCCGCAGATGGTCTGGCGGCCGAATCGTGCGCGGACGCCCCTTCACCCTCGGATTCGGGCTGCGCATCGCTGGCGCCGCCTTCCTCCGCATACTCTCCGAGCACATGCTGTGCTTCTTTAAGCAAGTCCCTCAACGGAGCCAAGTTCGGCGCATCGCCGACACCGACCTGATCCGTTACGAAACTTTCGATGGCCTTGATGCTTTCCAAACTCGAGACAACCGCCTCGCGGGTCGACGCCAGAACCTCCGGGTCGGCGTCCATGAACGCTGCATTGATGGTTGCAATCTCGGGCGAGGAGCTTCCGTCGCTGGGCGGTGGCAACTTTCCGGTCGCGATTTGCACGTCCCGCAGACTAAAGCGTCCGAGCGCACGCGACTCAACCAGAGGCGCAAGCGCGACCGGGCGCAATACCGACTCGAAGTCGCATAATCCCATCAGGATGTTGACGCGCTGCGTCGGATCGTTGTCGTCTTCAGGATCGAGGAGCGGATATAGATCGGGCCAGAACTTGCTGACGATGCCTTCCAGAAGCGCCAGGCCGTCGCGCAGTCCCGGGTGCCCGGCGGTATGAACAAGAGCCTGGATGAGATAGAGGATCACTTGCAGGTCGCGCGTGCGCTCCAGCAATTCGATCGCGTCTCGGCGTACTTCTTTCCAGTTCGGCGGCTGTGCCGGCTCGATCCGATCCCCGATCTGTTGCTCCGGCGTACCTTTGGCTTTCTGCTCCAGTGCGATGAATGCGTTGTCGTACTGAAGATCTTCCCCACAAGGCGCATCCGGCGATACTTCCGTCAGAAAGGCTTCTACGTTTAGCTCGCCCATAATCCCCCGATCGTCGCAAGCATTTTTTCGTTTGGTCTCGACGACTCCGGCTTTCAACCAGGATCACGAGAATATTTATTGTTCGATCTCGTTTACGCGGACTTTCCGGCTAGAACTCGACGCGAGTTCCCAAGGTAAACTTGTGACTTTCGATATCGCGATAGCCCAGCAATAAATCATAGGCTAAAAATGCCGAAATGCCGTGAGAAAATACCCCCGAAACCTCGGCGCCGAAGGTGTAATAATCCCGATCGGGTCCTTGAGTCACGACGGCAAACTGCTGCGCGGCGGGATCGCCGAGGAAGCTGGCGCCGATTGTCCGCTTGTCATCCTTGAATTGATGATGCCACTCGCCTCGCAGCTGGGGCGTGATCACGCCCCAGGGTAAACCGAAAGCGTACGAAATCTGGCTTCCCACCGTGGAAATGAGCGACTGGACGTGCTGCTCGTCGAACCTCATCCCCCAACCATTGCCCTGCCGCTCGCGATAGGCATCCACATCCAGGCCGATGTATTCCGTTCGCGCATAGGGCGCTAGGGTCAACCCGGCTATCGAATAGTCATAGCCTCCGCCGATACTGAAGGAATATTGAGTTCCGCCGGGATTAGCGACAGCCTGAGTATTGACGGTCTCGAACCCCGGCAAGGTATAACTGATGTTCCGGGTAGTCTCGTAATCGATGCCGCCGAAGGAACCGAGCGCATCGATATGGAACCCTTCCGTCACATAGAACGACCCATAAATGGATCCGGTGTAGGCATCGCTGTCCGTACCTCCGGCGGAACGGTCGAAATTCGCGTTGGTGCGGGCGTAGGTGAAAGCGAGACCCGCTATGAAATTGTCGGTAAAGCGGTAATCGGCGCCGGCGGTAAAACCGAAGTTTTTAAACTGAAAGCCTTTTTGATCGAAGGTGGAATCGACGTCGCCGAAATGATAATTACCGTTGATCCAGACGCCGAGAGGACTGAACGAGCCGTCGCCGGCCGCACCTCCGGTGGCGAAGGAATTGCCCAAACCGGCATAGGCGCGACCCGCCGATAAGCCGTTTCGGTACATCTGTAATCCGGCCAGGCCCAAGCCGGTGCGCAAAGTTGCGAGCCTCGCGCCTATGGTCGAATCGACCAGGGCCACTTGGCCGGCAGTTACCCGGGTGGCTGTCGTTCCGTGCTGGAGAATTTGCTCCGGCGAGACTATTTGAAGGGCATTTTCGACCGGCTCGGAGCCGACCGAAGGAATCTGGCTATCCGAAGCGGAAATCGCGGCGCCAACGAGAGCGTCGCAGCGGTCTCTGAAATCCTCGGAAAGCAGCGAGTTTCTTTGAGTACAGGCGTCGAACGCGACATTGGCCATGTCGGTTTGAGTCTGGTTCAGCGTCGCTCCGCTCGTCAACGGATTCGCGGCTGCCGCCGAGATCCAGCACATGGTACATGACCACACCAGTCCTCGACGAATCATCGAAGTACGTGCGGGTATCGTCGCCCGAACGTTCTTTTCCTCTGTGAGTTCCCACATATCTCCCCCGGGAAGCTATTCGTCTTCTTATTTTTTGTTTTATCTTTTAGCCGTCGCAGTCTTAACCTGTCAAGGCGACTGCACGACAATCACGGTCACATTGTCTCGTGCGCCGCGATCCATAGCGAGCGCAATCAAGGACTCCGCGCGCTCCCGGCAATCGCCGGCTTCCAAAATCTCTTCGATTTCGATCGGTCCCGCTTCTTTATCCAAACCGTCGCTGCATAGCAGAAACCCGTCGCCCTCCGTCAAGTCGAACGTCATGATATCGAGCACGAGCACCGGGTCCGCCCCGACCGCGCGGGTGATGACGTTGCTACGTT
This sequence comes from Methylocaldum sp. RMAD-M, assembly GCF_017832375.1. Lineage (NCBI taxonomy): Bacteria > Pseudomonadati > Pseudomonadota > Gammaproteobacteria > Methylococcales > Methylococcaceae > Methylocaldum > Methylocaldum sp. RMAD-M. The sequence continues at coordinate 133,214 of NZ_JAFIBZ010000011.1, forward strand.
CCCGCTGGGTCCGTTTCTCATTCGTCAGAATTTCGAAACAGGAAAGCTCCCCCTCCGGCGAATGATCGTGCGTCAGTTGTTCCAATCGGCCCGCGCGATGGCGATAAAGCCGACTATCGCCCGCCCACAGGCAGGCGCATCGATCATCAATCGCCAACAACACGACGACCGTACTGCCGATGATTTGACCGGTCGAACTCTGGCGGGCCAGTTCCCATAATTCGTCGTTCACGCGTTTCAGAGCCGACTCGACGTTTTTTACGGACTCATCCAGATCGGACGTAGCGGGCAGAGCCGCCAATGCCTCGACGATCGCACGGCTCGCGACATCGCCGGCCTGATGTCCTCCCATGCCGTCGGCCACCGCCCACAGGCCGATGTCCGGACGCTCGATGAATGCGTCCTCGTTGATTTTCCGCCGCTTGCCAACCACACTGATGCCGTGAGAAAGCCAGCGACGAAGTCCGGACGGCCCGCTTTCCGGTGACGCAGGTCGGCTGGTTCCGTCTGCGCTTTTCGGCTCAGCCGAGGTCCGAGCCGGCAAATCGGGCAAGCGCCGGGTACTGATGGCCCATCCGCGTTGCTCCCAGCTTCCAGTCATCAGGGCGACGAATGCGTCTATCGGCGGCAACCCTTCGCAGACCAGGAACGAGGCTTCGATGTGTTCCGATCCCGATGTACTCCACAAGCTATGAGCCGGAAGAAAACGGTCGAGCAAACATCCACTGAGCCCCATAAGCACGTCAGATACCTGACTCAGGTTTTCCATCTCGAAGTGGAGTGCGAATCTGCCCGCCCGCGGATTTTGAGAACGGCTAATGCCCGAACTGCTTTTCATGAAATCCGGCAGAGACAATGTCTCCAACTCCCGATCGAATTTAGCGAGCTCGAAATCATTTTCGAGCCCGGACAAGGCCAGCGCTTCCAGAGCCTCGAACCAGCCGCAGTCCCGGCGGAACAAAAAAGGCAGGTTCTGCGGTTCGGCCACGGGCACCGCCAAGGTCAACGGAAAGTACCGTCCGACCTTGTCCACGCTGGGCATCAAAATGCCGGCCCAGGCGTCACTCCCGCAGACGCCCGCACTCAGCCCGAAACGCCAAATCGGGCTGGTCAGATAAACATCCAGCCACGAATCCCGTAATTGTTCCCGGCTGGCAGCTATGGCGCTCTGCAACCACTGATCCCAATAATCGATGAAATGCCGGGGAAGACGCCGGGAGACGAAATCTCCAAGAGCCGGCAATTTGCCGTAAAAGCCGACTTGAGCGAGTCGATTCATAGAGCATCCGGGCAGCTGAAGGACTTCAACGCCGCGAGCCCGAACGGATTCGTCACGCTGCCGGCGCGCAGCTCGTAGCGTGCGCTGTAACCCTCCACTCTAAACGTGACCAGGAACCGCTCCGGAAGCTCGGTCTGTTGCACCACGGCCTCATCCAGCAGACGGAAAAAAGCCCAACTGCCCTCTTTCGAGCGGCTGACCTGCCTTCCGTCCACGGCCTCGAACACGACTCGAACGCCGGCTCCGGCCGACGGCCCCGGCCACTGGAGCCGCGTGACTTGCTCCGGGCCGTGCCGATAAACGACCTCCTGCCCTTCCAGGTTGAAGCGGAAAGTCGCCACGTTCTCATCCAAAGAAATCGGTTTGAGTTCGAACGACACTGCGGGCATTTGCCCCCCCGCGGAAAAAAAAGCGGAACGAATGGCGGCGGCATTCTGAAATTGGCGGATGGTCGCCGGCGAAAGTCCCAGAGATTGGTTGTCCATGGCGACTTCCGTCCACACCGGGCGGTTGACGTCGACGAAGGTCTTCAGATTGGATTGGAAAAACTGATCCAGGGCGCCGTTCGGCGCGAAGAATTTCGCAAAATCCATCAGCGTCGCGTCCTTCGAGCTGCCGCCCACGAAGGGGTAGCGACCGCTGAAAGCGGCCTTGCACGGAGTGGCCACCGCCGTCTTGAGCATGCCGTTCAATTCGGACTTGGCTCCGGCCAGGGTTTGCCTCCATCCCACCGTCAGAAACGAGAGAAACCAGCTTTTCAAGGGTTCCGGCAAGCGCCCGAATTCGCTCTTGGCCTGGAGCAGCACGTCTCCGCCACCACCCGCGACTCGCCCGGAGGCACTTTTCAGCGCCTGTTCGCCGCTGAGAGCCGCGCTGCCGATTTGCAGCATGTAATCCCGCAGAGAGGCCACGGTTTGCAGGGTCGAATCCAGGGCCGCCGGCCGATCCGCGCTGCTCCGCACCAGATAGCTGAGGTCTTCGAACGCAGTCTCCACGCTCTGAACCGGGTCGGCTTGCGGAGCGCTGCCGGCGTCCACCTGGCGCGCGGCATCCAGCAGTTTCTGGGTACGGTCGTCGACCTTCGCCTCGGCGACAGCCGGAACTTTGTTCAGAAGCTGTGCGGTAAGCGAAGCGATCTTGGTCAGCGAGGTATTTTTTTCGACGGCTTCGAGCAATGGACGCACCGGGGTGGTCGGGCGGGACAATATGTCCAGCCACTCGATCGTCTGATTGATGTCCTTGGGTCGGCGCAGCTTGATGCTATCCAAAAGGCCGCTCCACGCCTTCTGGTAATCGGCTAGATAAAGCGTCTTGAAATCGCCGTGCAGGCGTTGAATTTCGGACAGATCGACATTCGCCTGCTTGCCGAGCACCCAGTTCTCGGTCACCGCGTCCTTGACGAAATCGAAGCTTTTCTTGAGAAACAGCTCGGAATAGCCGTAAGCCGTAAACAAGCCCGGCACTGAAAGCGTCCCGATATCCCGTCCGTCCGCCGCGACGAACACCCGCGCGCCGTCGGGCCCGAGCGCGGAGTCGAGCTTGAAATCGTGAGAACGATCCAGTAGCGCTTCGTTCTTGAAACGGGCATAGAGCTGAATGGTCTGAGGAACTTGCGAAAGCTTCGCTCGCACGCCGGCGACCAGAGCTTCATCCATGGGCTGAGGATCGAGCCGCAACTTGAGAAGATTGTCGAGGTGGAGATTCAATCGGGCGAGCAAATCGGGTTCGGTGCCGAAACGGCTTTCCCAATCGCTGCGAATCCAGGGCGCTGCGATCTTGGCGTCCATGCGATCCGGCTGGCCGAGCATGAGATAGACCCGCAGAAGTTCGTAAAGAATATCGGGGTTGGAAGCTTCCGGGCCTGTCATGCGCTGCGCCAGGCGCTGAAGGTTGACCGGGAGGAAATAATCCCTGAGCCAGTGCTCGTAGGCATGATTCGCCGCGAGCTGGATTTTTTCGCCCTGGTAAAGCCCGAAATGCGCCAACCGGCCGGAATTTTCGTAGATGTCGTTGATCGCCAGCAACGGATCGAGCTTGGGAATCAAGGTCCGGAGGCTCGACTGCCAATCGCTCCCATCGATGCGAGCCGCACGGTAGCGTTCGATTTCTTTCTCCACCTGCTCGATTGCGGAGGTATTTCGCTGGTAACTCACCAGCCAAAGGATGATGCAGCCCAGGGTCAGGACCAGCACCGATGCGTAAGCCCCGGCCTGTATCAGACGCCGGCGCCGCTCGACGCGGGGATCGAGGCCCGCCAAATCGGCTTCCTGAAAGATGACCTCCTTAAGCAGGCGGGTGAGAAAGAAGCTCTTTCCCCTTCCGCTGAAGATCGGCGTCGCCTGGCGGTTGAGCCGGAACGTGGCGGCGAGTATGCCCATCACCCGGTCGATCGGCGTTCCTTCCTGGGTGCCGCTAGTCAGATAAATGCCGCGCAGCAGCGGACGGACCTCGTAGCGGTTCGCGCCGAAAGCGTCTTCGAGAAATTTCTCCATTGCCGGCTTCAAAAGCGCCATCTGCTGCGGATAATCGAGAATCAGGCTGCGCCGCTGTACGTCGCGCTCCTCCTGGATGCGGCTCTGCATGCGCCTATTCAAGCGCTGAAGCAGTTCGTCGTAGCCGGACGAGAACCGGGCCAATACATCCACCGGCTGCTTGAAATCCTCCGCCGGGAAGGTTTCGCCCCAAACCTGAGCGCGCTCTTCCTGCGTGAGGTCGGCGAAGAAATCGTTGAATCCCGCGACCAAATCGCACTTGGTGAACAGCATGTAGACGGGGAATCGGATTCCCAGTGTCGAATACAGCTCCTGGACGCGCTGACGGATCGCCTTGGCATGCAAAGCGCGTTCTTCCTCGGTGTGCTGGAGCAAATCCGAGAGGCTCAGGGTCACGAGTACCCCGTTGATCGGCCGGCGCGGACGGTGTTGCTTCAGCAGTTTGAGAAAGCCGCCCCATTCCGCCGCATCTACCGCCTGATAGCTCTCCTGAGTGGTGTACCGACCGGCGGTATCGATCAGTACGGCCTCGTCGGTGAACATCCACTCGCAATTCCGTGTGCCGCTGACGCCGCGGATGGGCTGCGAGCCCAGCCGGTCGGCCAGGGGGAACTTCAGCCCCGAATTCAACAAAGCCGTCGTCTTGCCCGAACCCGGCGGGCCGATGATGACGTACCAGGGCAGCTCGTACAGGTGCTGCTTGTCGCCTCGGGTTTCGCGCAGCAGTTTCAGAGCCTTCGTGAAATTCTCGGTCAGCAGTTCGATATTCTCGTCGGCCGCCACCGCTTCGGCGGATTTTCCCTCGCCACCCTCGCCCGGTGCGGCGAGATCCTTCACCAGTTGCTGCTCCTTGCGTCCCGCCCGGATTTCCGCCACCAAACGCCAGATCACCCAGACCACGACCGCCACGGCCATGGTCAAGCCCCGAGCCCATTCGGACGCCAAGGGTTCTGAACCGGCGATCCCGATCAATGGGCCGACGAACCAGATCAAGGCGCATAGGGCGATCATCCCGATCGCCTGAATTACCCATTTTTTTTTCAAGAAATTGATGACGCCTTTCACGACTTGCCTCACTGGATCAGGATGTCCACGCGCCGATTGATGGCCCGGTGCTCGGCCGAGTCATTCGGGACTAGCGGTTCGTAATCGGCCCGCCCTTCGAAGCGAATCCTGCCCTGCAAGGCGGCGGAGGTCTCCAGAAGTTCCGCGACGTGCTTGGCGCGGGAGGTCGACAATTCGAAGTTGGACGGAAAGCGGGCGGAAAAGATGGGCTTGTTGTCCGTATGGCCGGTGACCAGGGCGCCGTCGCCGCCGGACTCCAGTTCCTTGGCGATCTTGGCCAACATCGGAACGAACTCCGGCTTAACGCGATCGCTGGCCGAGTCGAAGGAATTCCGAATCCGCAAGATTCGATCGTCCACCACTTCCACCATATTCCGGGAAATCTCCCAAGCCAGTATGGGTTTGAATCTTTCCGTCTTCGAGACCGGTTTCGGTGCCGGTACGGGTGCCGGCGTCGCGACCTTTTGAACCGGAAGGTTCACCTCGTCTTTCGCCAAAGCGAACAGATCGCGGGCGACGGGGTCCGACGCGGAATTGACGGCAAAGGCGAAGCCCAAATAGACCAGAACGAGCAACGCCGCGGCACCCGCCGCGATCACCCAGATCGGCACGTAGCGGACGATCGGGTTGCGTACGTCCTTGAGCCCCTGCCAACGAATCGACAAATCCCGCTCGAAATCTCCTCGAAGGCGCTGAATCAGCTGATACAGCTCGCTGCGCACGCGCTCCAATTGGCTTGCGCCGTTCTGCACGATGCGGTACTTGCCTTCGAGGCCGAGATTCAAACACAGCCAGAACAACTCGATCAGGTTCAGATTTTGGGCCGGCTGGCGCGCCAAATGCTCGAGAAACTGGAAGAACTTTTCGCCGCCCCAGGCTTCCTTGTGGAAGATCACCAAAAGGCTTTGGTGCCCCCAGTTGCTTTGCGCGCCCCAAGGCGTGTTCAGAACTGTCTCGTCCAGCAAGGTACAGAGCGCGTAGCTGGCGATGCGCGCATGCTCCTGTGTGACCCCTTGCCGCAGCACCCGGTTTTCGAAACCGCGCAGTTCGCTGACCAGTTGCTGCTGAAGCTCGGCCACCGCTTGATGGACCGCCGTGCTGCGCAGCCGGGAAACCAGGGAGAGCAGCGACAGCGCCGCCGTCACCACCGGATTTTCGCCGTATACCGCTTGCCGCCGTGCATCCAGTTGCACGTCGGGCACCCGGATCGGAGGCGGTTCGGGTGGCGGTGCCGCCGCAGCGGGCGTGGCACGGCGACGCCCGCCGGGCGTCGGCCGTATTACGGTTTTGTCTTCGTCGTCGAAGGGTGCGAAGGGATCGTCTGAATTCACTTTGGCTTTTCCTGGACGGCTAAGGCGTTTTCTGCTTTGGTGTAGTGCCCGCGGTAGCGGGTGCTACACGTCTTCTTGGTCCCGTTCGAGCGCCCCCGAGCATTGGAGCCCGGCACCGGAATTGTCCAAAGGAGCACGCGATGGATCGCGTGCGGCGACCGAGGCACACGGAAGTGCCTTCGGTCGCCCCCGGTGCCGGGCGAAACGCGCAGGATAAGGGTGCTCGCCGGGTGGCCTTTGGGCTCGCACCGTCCCTGGCGCTCGCGCTTCGCGCGCCCTTGGCGCCCAAATCGGCTCCCGGCCGATTTGTCTTTGGTTCCTTTCTTTTGGCCACGCAAAGACCAATTCGCCGGGAGCGAATTGGGACAGCGGTACGCTGGCCCGAAAGGCGAGGTCCACGGACGGACTTCGCAGCGTACCCCGCGTGCGGGGCGGCTCCCCGCTCTGAAACCATCGCCGCGCTTAGCGGCGCCTTAGTCGAGTTTTCGAACATTTAACCCGCCATATGGCAACAAAAAATGCACTCGGCATGATGGGATGTCGGATTCAGTTCACGGGCGGCGTGCATTGGCGTCAGGTTTTCTTGATCGCCCACAATTCCAGTTCGAGCCCCGGAAAATTGCCGCCGATATGGATCGCGAATCCCCCGGAAACCGACATTTTTCTCCACAGCTCGCTTTGCTTGTCGAGTTCGAAATAGGAGAAGCCGGCGTGATAGGGAATCTGACGGGGAGCCACCGGCAAGGGATGTACGGAAATTCCCGGAAGCGCCGACCGCACCAGTTGCTGGATTTCCTCCACCGGCCCGATCTTGACCTGGGGAGGGAAGTGGTTGCGCAGAAATTCCGGCGGTACCTGCGCATTGGCGGCGAGAACGAAAACGGCATTCTCCAGAAGTTTGAGGTCCGGCCGTTTCGCGCCGTATACCCCGAACTTCGGCTTGCTGAGCGGGATTTGAATGGCGTTTTGCTCCAACACCATGCTGAGGAGCTGCCGCAACTCCTCCATCACAGGCGTGAAACATTTCTGCAGATCGTCGTGCTGGTATACCGGAAAGCCGATCGGCCGCTTGGACGGACGATAGAAGGTCGCCAATTCGCCGGCCATCTGCACCGCCAGGCGGTAAAAATCCTCGGGATGCAGCGCCGCGGTGTTGGCCAGATGCTCCAGCAAGGGCTCGTAACGGTTGATAATCTGAAGCAGCATGAAATCGGCGATTTCCGCCACGCCGCCTTTCCCGGCCTCGGCCACGCGGCCGGCGAGGGCTTCGCCGCGGGTATGCAGCAAACCGTGCAGTTCCCGGAGGAATCCGCCGAGCAGCCCCGTTCCGAAACAATTGAGGCCCGGCGCGATATATCGCTCGTCCAGGACCACCGTTTTGTCGGCGCGAACTTCGATGATGCGGGCTACCCCCAGACAGACGTAGCCGGAGCGCTCCTGCCGTTCGAGCATCAAGCGGGTGCGCATTTTGCCGATTTGCACCGGAAACCGTCCGTCGGCGCCGCTATTGTGGTCCCGCACCTCGCGCTCGCCGAGACGATACCGAGCCAAACTGTCCTCGAACGCTTCGCTGTCGATCTCGGCCGAGTCCGGGCGCCGAACGGGAAGCGACAGATACACGACGTTGTCTTTGACGTCGTCGGGCGCGTCCAGGGGCAAGGGAAGCTCGTTGTCATCCGGCAGATTAAACGGAGTGCCGTCGGGAAAAACGCCCCGCACTTCAACCAGCGCCAGTTTGCCGACAGCTAGTTGCCGCGGATCGAGCTTCAGCGTGCCGAACCCCCAATCGAACGGTCGCAGACCGCGGCACCGGCCGTCGACCAACGCCTCCAGATAACGGTCGTGTTGCTGAAAATGCTGCGGACGAAGAAACATTCCCTCCGACCACACCACTCTGCTGTATTCGGACATATCGGTTCCTGTTGTATTTTCTTATCGCGAACGGGCCGATTGCAGTATGCGCATCTGCCGCTCGTAAACTTCCCCGAACTCCTCTCCGAAAAAGTTCTCCAGAATCTCGTTGACCAGTTCCGGATACGCTTTTCCGTAGGCATCCCAGCATTTCGCCTTCTTCTGAAAGACGATGGCATCCTCGTAAAGCTTTTCGAACCCTTGGGGATCGAACCGCCTCAAGGCCGCCGCCAGCGACGCCTGAATCCCCGCCGTCATGGCCATCTGATGATTCATGAGGTCGGCGAATCCCCCCCGCACCGCCTCGACGGGATCAGAGAATCCCGGATGGTTGCGCGCCAGCATGATCTTGAGCGCGTCGTCCACGTTCGGGGTAAATTTTAGCGGGTTATTGTCAACCGGACGCATGGTGGTAACAGAAACGCGAAATTGGCTTTTCAATTCCGCACGTGCCCGCATGACGGTCATCATGCCCTCGACGAAGCTGCGGAGCAGAACGCCCACGGTATTCATGACCGCCGCCATGTCCTCGTCCTTCACCCATCCGGTGGCGGGCGCGATTCCGGCACCGGCCAAAAAAGACGCGAACAACTCGCGGTCTGCCGCACTCTTCGAAACCGAGGAGGAACCGTCCGGCAGCACGGCCGAAACAGGTTCCGGAGCGGCCGGCGATGTGGCCGCACCGCTTAGGCCTACCGGTGCGTCATCCACTGGCGGAACGCTGGCACGAGGCGGTATCGGCGCATCGGGCGGCAATCCCGCCGCTTGTCCGCCGTGAGCGGCGCTCTCGGTTCTCGCAGAACCCGGCATCTCCTCGAATCCGCCGAGCGGTCCGATTTCGGGCATCGAGTCATGCGAGTCGGCGGATTCGGTTGCGCCGGGGCCGAGTTCGTTCAAATCGAGCCCTTTAAAGAAATCGTCCGGCGGTTCCCAACTTTCCGGAGCGGGTGTGGGATGCCCCGATCCACTTTCACTCGCATCCAGGTCACGCAACAGGTCTGTCAAATCGAAATCGGGCAGTGCCGCTTCTTCCGGTTTGTCAGCGATATCGGGCGGAATAAAACTGTCATGAAAAGGCGATGCGTCGGGCTGATCGATGAAACTCGGTCCCGACGGCTGGGATCTCTCCGGTTCCGGCGGAGGAAGATCGAACGGCGAGTCCCACGTCGGCGGCTCGGGCCAAGCTGCAGATTCCGGTACGGGCGCGGCGGGCGCCTCGTGCGAAGCTTCGAACGGATCGAAGCCGAACGGCGCTTCCTCGGGCTCTGCTGGCGGAAGCGACACTTCGACGACCGCGATTTCATATTCGCCGATCTTCAGTACGTCCCCATTCGACAGCGGCGCGGTGTCGTGCTGAAGGAGAAGGTCTTTATTGACAACATAGGTGCCCGCCGTGCTCAAGTCGGTGAAACAGTAAACGCCGTTCCGATACTCGATCGAGCCGTGCCTGCGGGAAATGAACTTGTCGGGATCCGGCAAAACGAAGCGGTTGTCGGGCGAGCGACCTACCGAACCGCCTTCCTGGTCGAAGGTGCAGGATGGTTCCTCCGGAACGGGAGCGCCCTTGTAGCTGAGAACTTTGAGGATGAGTGCCATGATGCGTGCTTCGGTTGAGCCCCTGATTGTCAGGCATTAAGCATAGACAATCGTAACGACGGAAAACTGAGGCCCCCGGAAAAACCGGCCATGTCCGAAGCGATCCAGGGTCTCAGCCCATCCTGCCTTCCCTGAACCGTTTGTATTCGTTCCATCGAGTCGCCGATAGCTTACACGCGAACGCCGGACAGGCAAAACGCGGTTCGGATACGATACCAGCCGCTTGCCGACCACGGCATCGAGAGCTAAGCTCAAAGCCGGTGTATCACTTAAAGAGGGAAGAAGACCGCGCTGCACGGGCAAAGGCCCTTGGGCCGCGCCCACCGCTCACCAACTTCCATGGGCTCGCTATGCTTTACTCGCCCGTCCGTGGGGCTCGCCCTTCGGCTAGAGCCTGTTCATCTCGCTCGTACGGCAAAACAGGCTTGGCGGAAGTCGTTGGCGCCTTCGGCTCGGGTGAATGGATTCAAGCATTCGTAGGTCGGCAATCCTTTGCCGACGAACCCGTTGGCCCAACTGCACCGTTGGGAAGGGATTCCCGACCTACGCGTGAGTGCCCGTACACTTAGGTATGAAAATGCTCTAGGCTTCGCCTGTTCAGTTTTGCTCCCGGCGGATTTGTGCCCATCCGACAACGCTTCTGATTTAGAGTGTTACGCCAAAATTTCCTTCGTTTATGAGTCAGCCAGAGTCTTCCCAATGCGTGTAACCACAGTTCTCCCGATCCTTGTAACCTTTCTTCTCCTCGCGGGATGTGCGGCGGATGAGCCCAAACCGACTCCACCACCGCCCACCGTCGTACAGTTGAGGATCGAGGCGCTGCCCGATATCAATCTCGACGGCGAGGGCCGTCCGTCGCCTTTGTTGCTTCGCGTGTATCAGCTTAAGGAGCTGGCCGCCTTCAACGGCGCCGACTTCTTCCAGCTTTATCAGAATGAAAAAAGCGTCCTCGGCGCAGATATCGCGGGCAAGGAGGAATTCATTCTGCGTCCCGGAGAGAAGCGCGAGCTTTCTTTCGAAGCAAAACCCGACGCAAAGGCCGTCGGGGTGTTCGCGGCTTACCGCGATCTCGATTCGGCCCAATGGCGAGCCTCCGCTGCGATCCCTCCGAATACCACAAGCATCATCAAACTGCGCGTAACCAGCGACCGGCTCGACTTGGGATCTCCCGAACCGACCGATGAAGCGCCCGCCAAATAGGTTCGTCGCCGCCGCGTTGTTTTCGGTCCTGCTAATTGCCGGCTGCGCATCGCCCGCTCGGCGGATTGAACACGCTGCGGCGCGCTTCGGATACCGGCCGCTCAATCTGGAGGGAAACGGCTTCAGGCTCGCGGCATTTTTCAAGCCTGGTGCGACAGGCGCCGGCAACAGCTTGCATCTCTATCTCGAAGGCGACGGAACGCCCTGGCTATCGCGCAGGACGATCTCGGACGACCCTACTCCCCGCGATCCGGTCATGTTGAGGCTGATGGCCTTGGACGAAGGCCCGGCTCTTTATCTCGGGCGTCCTTGTTATTACGGGCATTCGGCCGATCTCGGCTGTTCGCCGGCGCTGTGGACACATCGGAGGTACGGCCCCGAGGTGGTCGACAGCCTGGCGCACGCCTTGCGGAGCTTCCTTTCGAAAAACCGCTTCGAGCGGCTGGTTCTGTTCGGACACAGCGGCGGCGGCGCGCTGGCCGTTCTGCTGGCACCGCGTTTCCCGGAAACCTCCGCAGTCGTGACCTTGGCCGGAAATCTCGACATCGAGGCCTGGACCGCCCATCACGGATACAGCCCTCTTGCAGGCTCGCTGAACCCGGCCGAAATCAATGCTAAGGGCGTCATCGAATACCATTATCTCGGCGAGACCGACCGAATCGTCCCGCCCTCCGTCTTCGAACCGATCGCCAAACGGCGCCCCCAGGCCCAGGTTTTCGTGCTTCCCAACTTCGATCACCACTGTTGCTGGCAAGAAGTCTGGAAAGGCATTCTGCAAAAGACGGCCGATCTCGGATCAAACTCCGCAAGCGCCCATGCACAATGAATGCTACATTTTTAGAGCGTTTTCCGAATCGGTGTAAGGGATTCGGATATGTAGGTCGGCAATCCCTTGCCGACGTATCGGCTCGGCGAAGGGCTTTGTCGGCAAGGGATTGCC
>NZ_JAFIBZ010000012.1:0-144867 GCF_017832375.1 Methylocaldum sp. RMAD-M
AAGACTGCCCTGGGCCTCAGGAGCCCCCGGGATGCCGCCGCCCTCATCGTCGCCGCGGTTGTGACCCGCGACCTGATGGCGCCCACCCAGCCGAGTCTTCAAGCCTGGACCGTTGGCGCCCTGGTCGCGCAGTGGGCCACCGATCAACTCTTGGACACCAGCGTCAGCGTGCGTCTCGGCGACCGATCCTTGAGCTACCGGCAGCTGCCGGACGGCAGCTACGTGGCGCCGCCGGGCGTCACCACCCAGCTGGTCCAGCTGGCCGACGGCACCTTTGAACTCAGGGAGCGCTTCGGCACCGTGCTGGCCTTCGACGCTCAAAACCGAATCCAGCGGCTGACCGACGTCGACGGCAATACCTTAAGCTTCACCTATGACGGCAACGATCGGCTGACCCAGGTCAAGGACGCTTACAACCGCACCTTGACCCTGACCTACACGAACGGCCGGCTCACCCAGGTGGCCGACAACCAGGGCCGGAGCGTCAGCTACAGCTACACCGGCGACGACCTGACCCAATTCCGCGATGCCGAGAACCAGCTGTGGCAATACGGCTATGACGCCAATCACCAGATTGTGACGGTGACCGATCCGGTCAACAGCGTCATCGTCAGCAACGTCTACGACGACCACCACCGGGTCATCCAGCAGACCTCTCCGCGGCAGACCGGCTCCGCGCTGTACCGATTCCACTACACCGGCCTGTCATCGTCGGAGGAAGACCCCGAGGGCCATCGCACCACCTACACCTACGACGACACCGGCCGCACGATCGCCGTCGAAAACGCCCTGGGCCAGATCGCGAGGACCCGCTACGACGGCCAGGGTCATGTCGTCCAACAGACCGATCCCCTGGGCCACGCCACCCAGCACGGCTACGACGGCCAGCACAACCGGGTCCAGTCCGTCAACGCCTTGAACCAGGCCACCGGCTTCACCTACGATGCCCAGCAGCGCCTGATCCGGGTCACCGACGCCCTGGGCCACGCGGCCGAGATCGACTATGACGCCGAGCACCACCCCATCGCCGCGCGCAACGCCTTGGGCCAAGAGACTACTACGGCCTATACCGCGGCCGGCTTGGTACAAAGCCGCACCGACGCCAAGAACGCCGTCACCCACTACACCTACGACGGCAACGGCCATCCGGCCACCGCGAAGACCGGCACGCATCCTGCTGTCGCCACCCAGTACGACGCCATCGGCCGGCTCTTAAGCCTCACCGACCCGGCCGGGGCCGTCACCCAATTCCAGTACGACAAACGGAGTCTGCTCATCCAGCGCACCGATCCCTTAGGGAAGCTCAACACCTCGGGGTACGACAACGCCGGGCGTCTCAATAGCCACACCGACCGCAACGGCGATACCGTCACGACGAGCTACACCCCAAGCGGCCAGCTCGCCCAGATCGTCTACCCCGGCAACCAGACGGTCAGCTTCACCTATGACGCGCTGGACCGCCTGACCGGCATGACCGATCCGAGCGGGACGACCAGCAACACCTATGATGCCGCCGGCCGCCTCACCGCCCACACCGATCCCAACGGCTTCGAGGTCCGGTACGGTTACGACGACGCCGGCAACCTCACCCGGCTCACCTATCCCGGCAACCAGACCGTGAGCTACACCTACGATGCCCTGAACCGGCTGCAGACCGTCACCCTCGACGGGCTCAACCAGACCGAAAGCTACACCTACGATGCCGCCGGCCGGCTGACCCAAACGAATCGGTTCAACGGCAGCCAGACGACCTACGGCTACGACGCTGCCGACCGCCTGACCCAGCTGACCCACACCGCCAACGGCCAGACCCTGGCTCAATACCAATACACCCTCGACGCCAACGGCAACCGCACGAAGGCCCTGGTGACCGAACCCAGGCTCCCGGAACAGCTCATCAATCTCACCCGGACCTACAGCTACAACACGCCGAAGACCCGGCTGACCGGCACCCAGCTCGACGGCGCCGCCACCCCCTACAGCTACGACTTTGAGGGCCAGCTGCAAAGCAACGGCGCGACCACCTTCAGCTTCGACCCCGCCCACCGCCTGACCGGCCGCGGCACCACGAGCTACACCTACGACGGGGTCGGCAACCGGATCCGGGCGACGCGGAACGGCACCGTCACGAAATACGTCTACGACGCCGCGGGCAACCTCCTGGCCGAGGCCGACCAAAACAACACCATCAAACGGTACTACATCCACGGCCTCGGGCTCACCGCCCTGGTCGAGGCCCAGACCAACGCCCTTTACGTCTATCACTTCGACGGCACCGGGCACACCGTCGCCTTGACCGACGCCAGCCAAGAGACCCTCAACACCTACGCCTACGACCCCTACGGCCGGTTGATGGCGCAGACCGAGACCGTTCAACAGCCGTTCCAATACGCCGGCCAGGTCGGCGTCATGGCCGAGGGTCAGAACCTGTACTACATGCGGGCGCGGTATTACGATGCCAGTGTTGGGCGGTTTATCTCGGAAGACCCCATCGGCTTCGACGGCGGACTCAACCTGTATGCCTATGTCGGGGGGAATCCGATCAGCCTGGTGGATCCGACTGGGCTTGTCACAGTTGACAATACTTTCGAGGCTCTTAGTTACTACCTAACTGGAAACGGAGCCCCGGCCGATTTAGGGCAGAATACCCAAACGCTAATAAAAAATAGCCCTGAGCAACTTTACCGTTTGAACAGGATACAAACAGGAGCAACTTCTAGTTTATCTGGGAACTATCAGGTTGATATGACATGGTCGGTATATCACGTAGGAAAAACGCCCGTAGATTATAATACCGTATGTAGCGGCAATTCCTGCACCACAACTTTTACAGCGGGCGTTAGAGATGGTTTTTGGGATCCTACGCAATTCTCATCCGATGGAGCTGGTCCTCGTGGGGAGTTTGGAACCCCATACGCCTATGTCCCGTTTTCCTGGCAGGATACCTACAAAAATCCATATAAGTAGAGACGATGATAATTTTCTATCTAGTAATCGCAATCATAATCAGCGTTGCACTGTTCGGTTGCGTTTTTTTTTCAGGAAAGATTGCAAGATTTTATTTTATAGGCATTATTGCGCTACTTGGCTATATCGTCTCGCTAGAAAATCGGGCGGCATATTGTGGTTTAACGTGGTCATATTCGCCCGTGCCGGCGCTACCATATGGCGTTAAACCTGATTGGGAAAACGGGGTTATTTGGCTTGTAGATTCTGACGGCTTTGGATTGCTTACTCCATATTTAGGATTGTCTCCGCGGGATCCACGACTGCCCTCTCCATCTGAGTATAAGTTGAAAACTCTAAACGGGGAGGAAGTAAGAGTGAACAGAATTCTGGCATATAGCTATGATCCCGCCAGGGTTTATGTCAAAGTCGCGACAAGTCATCCTTCAGTTGAATACGCCATAATAGATCAGCCGAATCCAACTAGAAATAAGATTAGGTTATTTAGTGAAAGCGAACTTACCGAGTACTTGGACGGCTTCTTCCCTAATGATATATCTTGGATTTTTGTTGGCACTAAGGATTGTGGGTCTGTCAATTTTCAGAGATTTATTGCCTATTTTGCCGTAGTAGCTTTTGGTTTATATGGCTTGCAAACAATTAGGCCAAAGACCAAAAATACAGCCCCTAAAAACGACCGCATGCCGTAGCCAACGCGTTATACAGAACTAACCACAACCCCGAGATGATCATCGGCGGCGGCTTACAGGACAGCTACGGCTTTTACCACCTGATCGGCCCGAGGTACCACAAGCTTACACCTACGACGGGATCGGCAATCGGATCAAGGCAACAAGGAATGGCACCGTCACGAAATACGTCTACGACGCGGTGGGCAATCTTTTGGCCGAAGCCAACGCCAGCAACCAGATCACCCGGTATTACATCTATGGGCTGGGTCTGACGGCGCTGATCGAGGCCCAAACCAACGCCCTTTACGTCTACCACTTCGACGGCACCGGGCACACCGTGGCGCTCACCGACGCCAGCCAAGAGACGGTCAACACCTACGCCTACGACCCCTACGGCCGGCTGATGGCGCAGACCGAAACGGTTCCACAGCCGTTCCAATACGCCGGCCAGGTCGGGGTGATGGCCGAGGGCCAGAACCTGTACTACATGCGGGCGCGGTATTACGATGCCAGTGTCGGGCGGTTCATCTCGGAAGACCCCATCGGCTTCGAGGGCGGACTGAACCTGTATGCCTATGTCGGGGGGGAATCCGATTACCTTGGTGGATCCGAGCGGACTCAGTCCCACTGAAGGAGCGCGCATATCGCAAGCCCAAATCGTTCAGTTTCAACAGGAGGCGTTGGACATTGCGATTGGCTTTGCCTTACCGACAAGTAAGGTTGGCAATTTACTTAACGGGCTGGCAAAGGGGATAGTAGCTAAGACTGGATTGAAGGTAGAGGGCTTTACAGGACATGGGGTTGATCGTGCAATAGGAAATGGTAGTGACCGAGCAGGGGTTTCGCCACAGGGAATCTTGGATGCATTGAAAAACCCATTGAAGATCGGTGATGTGAAAATCGATCAACTAGGTCGGCAAAGTCAACGGTTTATAGGTGAGATGGGTGAAGTTGTTGTCAACCCACAGACAGGAAAAATAATATCTGTTAATCCAACATCTACGAGCAAAGCTGCTCGACTAAGAAGTCAGTTAGAGAGTTCCCCATGATTTCGCTAAGCTGCGAAGATGTTCGATATATGCTTGCAACGCTCGAACTAACACCTGAATTGCGTCAAGTATTAGAGCAACTGTCGGTGGAAGGAGGGGCAGTAAGTGAGGAGCAAGCAGACGAATTAAGGGATAGATGTAACGATAAGCTTGATGTCTGCGGTTACGATGAGAACTACGATCTGAATCAAGACGGTAAAAAGCTTGAGGCTTTGGTAGATAAGCTCTACGTTGGTTAAGAACGCGGGCATAAACCCTGCTGGAGCACTCCGATGACTTTGTCTAAAGCACTAGAGGCGGATCGGAACGGGCAGATTGAACGAGCTGCGGATGAATACGAAAGCGCGTTAGCTCACGATGCCAATGATTTAGTCGCAATAGTAAATCTTTTAGTGCTTTATTGGCAGTCAACCGACTATGGGTTTTCTTTGGCTCATCGGCTGTCTCAGCCCTTCATTGCAAATGCGGGCACCCGGCTGGCTCAGCTTCTAAACACAGCAAGGGAGCGATTCCCCGAGTGCCCCGAGGTGTTATTTTGGACGAGGTATATTGCCTGGGCTGATCGGGGTGATGCATTTGACCCAGACGAATGTCGAGTATTGCTCAAGCGATATCCAGATTACCTTGAACCGGCAATGGCGCTTTTTTCGTTAAGCCAAGGCAAAGAAGCAGCTGATATGGCAATCGAACTGTTAAACCGGTGCCGTGCCGATAATACAACCCGATCTCGCTACGTTGCGTCGGTTATCGAGGGTGTATTAAAGCGGAGGAAATTCACGCAGGTGTGAGTTCGATAGCGTCCATTGCCGTATTAAAGCAACTAACCGGACGGCGTTATCCTTGAGCTATCGGACGAACCTCTACAACCCCCTGTCCTTGGACAGCCCCAATGCGAGTCACCAGTCGCAGGCTTTACGCAACCGCATCGATGATTCCACCCCTGCGGAGTGCCAGTTCGCCGGTGACATCTGCGACGCCATTCAGGCTCCCGATCCATTTCTTCTTAGAGTCTTGCCATGACAACGCTTCGGTCTTACGAACGTTCAATGTATTCGCCTGGGTGGTTTCAACTGCTGCTCTTCCTCGGATGGTATGGGGCGTTCCACTACGCCTATTTCCAAATACCCGATGACGTGTTCAGAGAGCTGTATCACCGGGGATTGGGTACGCTTTGCGCGGACCTGATCAATCTGCTCGCGCCCACGGAACGGGTGTCGGCTGTTCAGAATCGGCTGGTGTCGCCACAGGCCGACCTGGAAATCGTCCGAGGCTGCGACGGCGCGGGCGCGTTGTTTCTGGTGATCTCGGCCATCTTGGCTTTCCCTTCTACGATCACGCGCAAATGGATCGGGATCGGCTTGGGCGTTTCGTTGATGTATGGCCTCAACCTGATCCGGATCAGCGGGCTGTATTTCGTCATCGCCCATTATCGCGACTGGTTCCAGTTGATCCACACCTATCTCGCGCCGACCTTGATCATCGTGATCGGTTGCCTGTTCTTCGCCGGGTGGGCGGCGGGCGCCTTGCGATCCGCCGATGCAGCGCGCTGATTGGCTCAAGCTCTCCGCGAAAGCCGTGGCGGCCTGGCTCGGATTGTCGGCCTTGGGAATCTATCTCAGCGCACCCTTGGCGGAACTGATGTTGCCGCTGTTCCGGTTCGTCATCCTGTCGGTTGCCCCCGAATACGCACCGTCGCTCAAACTGGTCGCGGACAATCACGATGTCCTCATCCAGCTCGAAGCCTGGCTGTTGCAGCCGTTGCCCTTGGGCGGCGGCCAACAGATTCCGGCGGGCCTGGCAGTAACGACCGGAACCCATCTGATGCATACCCTGGTTCCGGTGGTCATCGAAGGGTCCCTCCTGATGGCCTGGCCCACGCGGCGCTGGGTCGAACGCGCGGTGTTGCTGGTATTGGGTGTGCCGACGTCGATATTCATCGTCGGCCTCACCGGCCCTTTTGTATTGCTGGGAACGCTGGAAATCCAGCTTCAGGACATGGCGCAACAGGCCCATGTGGTGCGCAATGAACCCCTGACGTTGACGTGGATGATCTTTAACGAGATGGGTGGACGTTGGATGCTAGCCATAACCGCGGCCATCTTGTGCCTACAAGTACAAAGGGGACTATTCGGCAAAGTTGGGCACTCCACAGCGTGAGCGGCGGGTTTCCCTTTAATTTCCGGTCCATACACGGTCTCTCAAGAAATTTACTCGACTGTATCCTAAGGGCGCGTACTGCTCGCTCGAGTTTGAAGGAAGGGGACATTCGTGAACGACCGGTATCGGTCAAGACGAATGGTCGTTGAGGCCAAATTTCAGACGGTGAGAGCAACCTCTGTTTCTGGCCGTATAGGGCACTTCGGTGGCTATCGGAAATCCATCTGAACTCATGCTTGGCTCTATCGAGGCGGGCGCCAACGCGATTTTCAGTTCATTGCGATGCACCAGGATCGAGGTATTGTTGCCGAAGCCGCCTTTCGGCATGGTGTCCCGGTTGGGAAAGAACCGGTCGTAGGAGGCGAGTTTGAGTTGTTGGGGACTAGAAAGCGGCTTCGATCCAACTGATCTCGTCAGATCATGGCTCGCCAATAGTTTATCAAACCTTGTATATCATCCACATGATGGATAATATGCAAGGATGATTGCTCGCCGTATTCTGCCCATCGTAAGAGAAGCCCTGAGCGACCAGGCCGCCGTCGCCTTGATAGGCCCCCGCCAGGTCGGCAAGACCACCTTGGCCTTGACCCTGGCGCAGGAGCGTCCTTCCGTCTACCTGGATCTGGAGTCACGGGAAGACCGCGCCAAATTGACCGATCCGGAATTATTCCTGCGAAACGTCCGGGACCGCATGGTTGTTCTGGACGAGATCCATCGAATGCCGGATTTGTTCCAGAGCCTGCGCGGACTGATCGATGAGGGACGCCGCAGCGGCTATCGAACCGGGCGCTTCCTGATTCTGGGGTCTGCCTCCCTGAGCTTGCTCCGCCAATCCGGCGAGAGCTTGGCGGGCCGGATCGCTTACGTCAATATGGGGC
Source organism: Methylocaldum sp. RMAD-M (assembly GCF_017832375.1). NCBI lineage: Bacteria > Pseudomonadati > Pseudomonadota > Gammaproteobacteria > Methylococcales > Methylococcaceae > Methylocaldum > Methylocaldum sp. RMAD-M. The sequence goes on from NZ_JAFIBZ010000012.1 coordinate 7,723, forward strand.
CATTCGATATTCTGGAAACCTCGGCCGGCAATGGCGAAGACGTCGCTCGGTTATGGGTGCGGGGTGGATTTCCCAACAGCTTTCTCGCGGCGGACGATCGGAAAAGCTTGCGTTGGCGCAGGGATTTCATCCGTTCCTATCTGGAGCGGGAAATTCCGCTATTCGGTCCACGGGTACCGGCGGAGACCCTCGAGCGCCTGTGGACGATGTTGGCCTATGAGCAGGGCGACCTGTTGAATGCCTCGCGCCTTGCCACCTCCCTGATGATCAGCGCGCAAACCGTAACACGCTACATCGATTTACTGGTCGATCTGTTACTGATCCGCCGCCTGCGGCCGTTCCACGCCAATCTTGGCAAACGCCTGGTCAAGTCCCCAAAGGTGTATCTTCGAGACAGCGGCATAGCCCATGCCCTGCTGGGGTTGACGGACTATAACGCGCTCAGTGGCCATCCCGCTGTTGGCGCGAGTTGGGAAGGTTTTGTCATCGAAAATCTGCTCGCGGCTGCACCGGAGCAAACACTGCCAAGCTTTTACCGCACCGCCGTCGGCGCCGAGATCGATCTGCTACTGGAGATGCCGGGCCAAGGCCTGTGGGCTATCGAAATCAAGCGAGGTCTGTCTCCAAAGTTGGAAAAAGGCTTCCAGATCGCCTGCGATGATCTGCGGCCGGATCGACGTATTGTCGTGTATGGAGGTAGCGACCGCTATCCCATCAAGGCGGATGTTGAAGTGATCGGGCTCAGAGCTTTGGTGGAAATGCTCGCGGCACTTTGAGGCTCACGGCCCACGTCCCTGCCAATTTGCGCCGAACGCTCGCTTTCGGCCGAGACTTGCCCAATGGTGCGCGGGTACGTAAGACCGCTCGGAAGCCGCCATCGGGTCCACGTATGGTCGAACCGCAGGGGTTGGCACGAAGCACTCGCTCGGCCTCAAAGGAAGCGGACGCTCATGAATAAGCGGTATTGAGCGAGCCGAATGGCTGCTTCGGCCGAACTGCCGCCGGACAGATATATAGCGCGCCCAATGATTGCTTAACGGCCATTTCTACCGTTCGCGTTTGAGCATCAGCCAGCTAGAATGTCGACTTCACGAAGCCCTGTTCGAATTGTAAATTTGGTCAAGGGCGGACCTCAACGATCCAAATCTGAGTGACAGTTGTAAAAGGCATACCTGCCTTTCAAGTTGCCCTTAATCTGTCGCCCCCCCGTGAAACCTCGTTCTGCACTTTCGCGTGCTAAACTCAAATCGCTGACTCCATCGTTACACGGATGATACGGTCGATTTTGGCGTCGACGTTTTCCGCTTCCGCCCTGATGGATGGATGTGATCATGCCCCTCACCATGGAAGCTCTTCATGCTCCTGACCCTCACCAACACCCAGTCGCCCGCAACGGATCTGGGATTTCTGCTGCATAAGCATCCGGACAGGGTGCAGACGTTTTCCCTCAGCTTCGGCGAGGCCCACGTGTTTTATCCAGAGGCATCACCCGACCGCTGCACCGCGTGCTTGTTGGTGGCGGTCGATCCGGTGGGGCTGGTGCGGGGCAAGACGCAGGCAAGCCGCGGGCTGCTGGACCAATACGTCAACGATCGCCCCTATACCGCTTCTTCATTCCTGTCGGTGGCCATCGGCGAGGTGTATTCCTCGGCCTTGCAGGGCCGCTGCAATGCCCGGCCGGACCTGGTGGAGCAACGGTTATCGCTGAATGTAAAGCTGCCTGCCGTATCGGTCCGGGGAGAAACCGGATTGATTCACGCTCTATTCGAGCCGCTCGGCTATGAGGTGGAAGCGACCCGATTGCCCCTCGACGAACATTTCCCGGAGTGGGGGGACAGTCCTTATGTGGCGCTGACCCTTGCCGCCTGCACGACCGTCAAGAACGTCCTGTCGCATTTGTATGTGCTACTGCCGGTCCTGGACGACACGAAGCATTACTGGGTCGGTCAGGATGAGCTGGAAAAACTGCTGCGCCATGGTGCAAGCTGGCTGGCCACGCACCCGGAGAAGGAACTGATCGCCCGCCGCTATCTGCGTCACCAGCGCAGCCTGGCTCTGGAAGCCCTTTCCCGACTCGATGTGCCCGAAGAGGACGACGGCATCGAACCGAATGGTCCGGTCACGGAGGTTGGAAATATGGCGGTGAACGATATGGCCTTCATCACTTCGGAAGAGGCGGCGGTCGAGTCCCCCCTGTCCCTCAATGAGGCTCGTATTCGCGCCGTGTTGGAGGTTCTGCATGCTGCCGAAGCAGAGTCCGTGGTCGATTTGGGATGTGGCGAGGCGAAGTTGCTATCCCGGTTGTTGAAGGACAGTCGCATCGGCCGACTGGTCGGCCTCGACGTGTCGATCCGCGCGTTGGAAATCGCCGCGAAGCGTCTGAACCTGGACCGGTTGCCGCCGCGGGTACGGGATCGGATTACGCTGCTTCACGGCGGGCTGACTTACCGAGATGCGCGCATCGAAGGGTTCGATGCCGCCTTGGCCATCGAAGTGATCGAGCACTTGGACTTGGGGCGTCTGGCAGCTTTCGAGAAAGTGCTGTTCGGCTGTGCCCGGCCGCGCATCGCCATCGTGACCACGCCTAACGTGGAATACAACATCCGCTACGAAACCCTCCCGGCGGGACGATTGCGCCATCACGACCATCGGTTCGAGTGGACGCCGACGGAGTTCCAGTCCTGGGGCCGGCGCGTGGCCGACCATCATGGCTATCAAGTGCGTTTCCAACCTATCGGCGAGATCGACCCCGAGTTGGGTGCACCGACGCAAATGGCTGTGTTCGAGCGGGAGGCGGCATGAAGATCACGCTTCCCGAATTGTCCCTGGTGGTGTTGATCGGTCCAAGCGGATCCGGTAAATCCACCTTCGCCCGGAAGCATTTTCTGTCCACCGAGGTGATTTCATCGGATTACTGCCGGGGTTTGGTGGCCGACGATGAAAACGACCAGTCGGCGACCGGCGATGCCTTCGACATCCTTCATTACGTGGTCGGCAAACGCCTGAAAAGGGGACGTCTCGCGGTCGTGGACGCCACCAACGTCCGGGCCGAGGATCGCAAGCCTCTGGTGGTGCTCGCTAGGGAATACCACTGCTTGCCCGTGGCCATCGTCATGGCCATGCAGGAGCATGTCTGCCATGAGCGCAACGCCGAACGGCCGGACCGGTCGTTCGGTCCCCACGTCGTCCGCAATCAGGCCGCCGCCCTGAACCGCTCGCTGCGCGGATTGGAACGGGAAGGCTTCCGCTACGTGTACCGGCTGCGCACTCCAGAAGAGGCCGACAGCGTGGAGATTCACCGTCAACCCCTGTGGAACAACCGCAAGACCGAGACGGGACCGTTCGACATCATCGGCGACGTGCATGGCTGTTACGACGAACTGGTGCAGCTGCTCACCCGCTTGGGTTACGAAGTGCGCCGCGACGGCGACAATATCGCCGTATTTCATCCGCAAGGACGCAAGCTGGTTTTTGTCGGAGATCTGGTGGATCGCGGCCCCAACATCCCCGACGTATTGCGGTTGGCGATGGGGGCGGTGGAAAACGGCAACGGCTACTGCGTAGTCGGCAATCACGACTTGAAGCTGGCCAGGGCGTTGCGCGGCCGTCAGGTCCAGAAGACCCATGGCCTGGCTGAATCGCTGGCACAACTGGAAAGCGAAACTCCGGAATTCCGGGACACGGTCGCAAAATTCCTGGACGGCCTGATCAGCCATTACGTATTTGACGGGGGCAAGCTGGCGGTTGCCCACGCCGGTCTTCCCGAAACCATGCACGGCCGTGGGTCCGGCAAGGTTCGCGAGTTCGCCCTGTACGGCGAGACCACCGGCGAAACCGACGAATATGGACTACCCGTCCGTTACAACTGGGCAGCCGATTACCGCGGACGTGCCGCCGTGGTGTACGGGCATACACCGGTACCGCGCGCCGAATGGTTCAACAACACCTTGTGCCTGGACACCGGGTGCGTGTTCGGCGGCGAACTGACGGCCCTGCGCTGGCCGGAAAAGGAACTGGTCGCCGCGCCGGCGATGGCCACCTACTACGAACCGGTTCGCCCGCTGCTTTCGGCTCAGACCGAAACACTTTCACTGCAACAGGCGGCTGACGATTTGCTCGATTACGCCGACGTGTCCGGCAAACGCATTCTCCATCCGCGGTTAGGACATACCGTTACGACTCGCCCCGAAAACGCCGCGGCGGCGTTGGAAGTCATGACCCGCTTCGCGGCGGACCCACGTTGGCTGGTCTATCTGCCGCCCACCATGTCTCCCTCGGAGACCAGCGAACTCGACGGCTTCCTGGAACATCCGCGCGAGGCATTGGACTATTATCGTAAGGCCGGTGTCGGTTCCGTCGTGTGCGAGGAGAAGCACATGGGTTCCCGTGCTGTCGTCGCGATTGCCCGGGATGAAGCGGCGGTCTTGCGCCGTTTCGGAGTGGCCGGCGAAGGCCGGGGTATCGTTTACACCCGCACCGGGCGGCGCTTCTTCAACGAGCCCGACTTGGAAAAGGGGGTACTCGATCGTCTGGGCGAAGCCTTGAGCGCTGCAGGATTCTGGGAAGAGTTCCAGACCGACTGGTTCATTCTCGATTGCGAACTGATGCCGTGGTCGCTCAAAGCCAAGGAATTGCTGACCCGGCAATACGGTGCCGTAGGGGCCGCCAGTAAGGCGATGTTGCGTCCGGCCCAGGAATGGATCGCCGCCGCCGAAACGCGGGGCCTCGACATTTCGGCGTTACGAGACCGCTATACCGAACGAGCCCGCGATGCCCAGCGTTTCGTCGATGCCTACCGGCGCTGCTGCTGGCATGTCCATTCGCTGGACGACATTCGCCTCGCGCCCTTCCATCTGCTCGCCTCCGAAGGCAAAGTACACGCCGACCGCACCCATGTCTGGCACATGGAAACTTTACATCGCCTCTCCCGGCATGGCGACGGCTTCCTGCTCGCCACGCCGTTCCGGATCATCGATCTGAGCGACGACGCTGCCCGTGCAGGTCTGGAGGACTGGTGGCTCGGACTCACCGATGAAGGGGGCGAAGGCATCGTCGTCAAACCGGTGGACTTCATACCGAAGCTTTCCGGCAAACCGGTTCAGCCGGCACTGAAATGCCGCGGCCGGGATTACCTGCGCATTATCTATGGTCCGGAATATACCCAACCGGCCAATCTCCAGCGGCTACGCAGACGCGCCCTGTCCGGCAAACGGGCGCTGGCCGTCCGGGAGTTTGCATTGGGGCTGGAGGCTTTGGAACGCTTCGTCGCAGGAGAGCCGCTAAGGCGGGTACACGAATGCGTGTTCGGCGTGCTGGCGCTGGAGTCGGAACCGGTCGATCCGAGGCTTTAACTGGATCCCGTTGACTCTCGCGAAGGCTTTTTAGCGATTCTTCAAATGTGGCACCGAAAAGAATTTCAATGTGGGGACAGATGTTGTGCGACCACAAGTTGCCGATAACCAGTCATTCCTGAAAACGCGCTTCGCTCACCGCAAAAGGTACACTGGCAGACCGGCATCAATCAGAACGCTTCGCGCGCAACTTGGCCTTCACTTTGGCTGAGACGTCTTCCGACACGCTGGAACGCCCGTCGGAGTGCCGCTCCTGACCTGTTGCAACAGGCTTGCCGGGCTCTTGAGCCCTAAAACCCGCTCAAGCGCATCCTTGACGAATTCCGACTTGGTGACGCCGAGGCGCCGGACTTCCTGATCCAGCCGCGCCTCCAACGCCGGATCGAGTCTGACCGAAATAGGCATAGGCTTCACCCATCTTGAAAATACAATCACACCTTACCGACCAATAGGATGTTCGACAAAACAAACGGTAAAGAGCCAAAAGGTCCGGAAAAGAAGGGAAAAAGGACCGGACAGGGCTTGAATGGAAAGGGTACCCGTCCTCCAACAAATGGAATTGGAATATGGAAACGCCTGTAGCCAAACCGCCCACAAATCGATGAACGGTTTCCGTTTGAGTCCACCGGATAATGCTTGCACCATCGGCGCCACATCATCGATACGGACCGCCGATGCGACAGCTCCCCTACCCCACACTGCTTCCGATCCTCGCGCTCATCCTGACGTTATCCGGCTGTGCCAGACACACGAAGCGTCTGTCCGGACCACCTGCAAAACCGGTAGAGAATCGTCCTGATGCCCAAGCGAATCCGGTAGCCTCCGGGAACCGTCAGGTGAAGACCCTTGATCCGATCCGGGTCCAAACCGGGCGCTACTCGGTGGTGACGGCGAGGCCCAGCGCCGAACAGGTCAATCCGCTTCTCATGGTCATCGATGTCCGCCTCCCGCGGGACATTTTTACGGTCAGGGACGCGGCGGAGTATCTGTTGCGGCATTCCGGGTATCGGCTTGCCGATCCCGATGAACACGGCCCAAAGGTGCAGGTGCTGCTGAATCAGACGGTTCCCGATGTCCAGCGCCATCTCGGACCGCTCACCGTGCAGGACGCCTTGCGGGTCCTCGGCGGGCCGGCCTTTCGCCTCCAGGTGGATCCGGTCCACCGGGTCGTCAGCTACGAACTCCTCCCGAACGATGAGACGGGAGGTCTCTGATGAACGCATCAGAAGGGCCGGGTCCCCATCTCAGCGTGGATCGTATGGGTCGGAACGGCGATGCTAGCGGTCGCCTGCGGCCAAAAACCCGAGGAGCCCACCCGTCCGGTGCTCGATGGCGAAATGGACGCCCCGGTGACGGCGGAAATCCGCGCGATCATAGAAGCAAGCCCGATCCAGGCCGAAATTTGCGATCTTCACATTTGGCGCGTCGGCAAAGGCAAGTTCGCTTGCATCGGCAACCTGGCCATGGGAGAGGATATTCACCCGGAGTACTTCAGAGGGCTATTACGCGTTCACCAGGAGCTGGTTCATGTCACGGTCGAGGCCAGCAGTGACTCCTGGCCCAGGCTACTCAAGAATGCAGAGGCCCTCCTCGGCGGAGTCATCCGAGGATGACATCCGCCTTGACGCCGGCCAGTAGCCGCAACATAGATCCATGAGCTTGCGGCCCAGATCAGTTATGTTATATAGTCACATCATTGATCTGGGCAGGACGTGATCGATCCATGATGTCAACCCCTGTTTCGCCGCCCATGGAACTGTTTCATCCTCCCATACCTACCACGCTGGCTGTCGCAACCGGGCCATCCCCGCCGAACAGCTGCGTGGAAAGCGGTGATCGTTTCAGCTGTTGACGCAAACAAGCCCTTAAGTCCCGGAACCAACGGAGTAACGTGCGCCTCATTTCCAAATAATGTAACGCTATAACATTTTATATGACTCTTCAGTCGTCGATGCGTACAGCCAACTCGGATCACTTGCCGCGCAAACTGCTCGTTACCGTATTGTCGGGTTTCGCTCGACCTGGCAAGACAACCCTGCTCAATCACCTTCTGTCCAATCGGGAAAAGCGCCTGGTGGCGGTGATCGTCAACGACCGACGCGAGGTCGGACGACTGCCGCACGAGAGGCGCTTCGGCTACCCGGCGATCGACAAATTCGCCCGGAGCGAATTTGGGGGCATGGAGGCCCGCAGAATGAAACACAAGAATGCGTGTGATCGGTCCGCAGGTATCGCAGGACCGTTGCCCACCGACGCGGCATTCACCTTTCGCGGCGAGGACGGCGCAAGCCTCTCCGCCATGGCGCGATCCGCTACGCTGGTCACGGTGGCTGACGTCGGCTCCGAGGTCTGGCGAGCCTGCGAAGACCGTTTCCCGGCGTGGCCTCAGGACGAGGCGGACGCGTGAACGACTGGGTCACCGCGATCTATGCCTTGGCCGCGGGACTGACGGTCAGCCTGGTCTCGTTCAGCGGGTTGTTCGTCCTGTGGATAAAGCCGGAACGGCTGGCGGCCATAGTGCCTAATCTGGTCTCCCTGGCGGTGGGCGTATTGCTGGGCGATGCCTTCATCCATCTGATTCCCGATGCGGCCGCGCGCCACGGCTCGGTGTCGACGGTCTGCATGACCGCCCTCGTCGGCGTATTCGTCTTTTTCCTGCTGGAGAAAGCGGTGCGCTGGCGCCATGACCATCGTTTCGCGCTCGATACCGGCTCCGAAGATATTCGGCCCCTGGCCAGAATGAACCTGATCGGCGATGCCATCCACAACTTCGTCGACGGCATCCTGATTGCCGGCAGCTTCCTGGCCGATCCGATCCTCGGCTTCACCACCACCTTCGCCATCGTGGCCCATGAAGTCCCCCAGGAATTGGGCGACGTGGGCGCCTTGGTCTACGGCGGCTACACTCCGCGGCAGGCCGTGCTCTACAACTTTTATTGCTCGCTGACGGTAATGGCTGGCGTCGTTTTCACCCTGGCCCTGGGTCAGGCGGCCGAGTCCTCCCTGATCCTGCTGCTGCCCCTCGCCGCCGGCGGTTTCATCTATATCGCCGGCTCCGACCTGATTCCCGCCCTGCACGAAATTCCCACCCTGCCCGGCCTGGTCGGACAAGCGACCACCTTCGGCCTCGGGATCGGCTTCATGCAAGGCATCGTCGTTTTCGAAAACCTGTTGTTACCCGGATAAGGAGGTTCCATGACCGCATCCGCCAACCGGATCGAACCCGCTCAAAACGTTTCTTTCGCCGTCCAGTCGAACGATCTGGCCGACCTCGCCCGCATTTACGAGCCTGGGGTGAGCCTGTGCCTGATTCACAGGCAACCCGAGGAGCCGCTTCGGAGGTTTGTTACCGAACTCCTGCGAAGCCCGATTGAAATCGAACTGGCCGAAGAAATTCGTTTCGAGCATTTCGATTTCGGCTCGCTGTTGCCGGAGTGCAAGCACATTTCGGGGCATGACGACTGGTGGCGCGATGTCGCCCGCTTGACCGGCGCCTATTACGACTTGTTCGAATCCGAGCTGGCGGGCCTCCGCCTTCGCACCTTGGCCAAGCCCATGTGTCCGCGCTTCCACGTCGATCATGTGCCCGCTCGTCTGGTCTGCACCTACGGCGGCGTCGGCACCCAGTGGCTGCCGGCTGACTGCGTGGACCGGACCAAGCTGGGACCCGGTGCGCAAGGGTTGCCCGACGAGGAGTCCGGGCTGATTCTGGATGAAACCGCGATCCACGCCATGCCGCCCTATGCGGTCGGGCTGATGAAAGGCGGCAAGTGGGAGGGCAACAAGGGCCACGGGCTGGTGCACCGCTCGCCCAAGCCGACGCCGGCGGAACCGCGCCGTCTCCTATTGACCCTGGATCTGCTGTGAGCGCCGAACCATGCTGATCAAATTGGTGGGCGGCGAGATCTACGACCCAACCCAAGGGCTCGCGGGAGAAATCCGCGACTTGTTCGTGCGGGACGGCCTTATCGTCTCCGACCCCGGTCCCGGCGTGCGAGTCGACACGGTTCACGACATCTCCGGACATATCGTCATGGCCGGGGCCATCGACATCCACAGCCACATTGCGGGCGGCAACGTCAACACCGCCCGCGTGCTGCTGCCGGAACAGCACCGCAATGTCATGGCCCGACGGTTCGGCCACCCGTTCAGCACGGCTAAATGGTCGAGCACGGACACCGGCTACCGCTACGCCCGAATGGGCTACACCACCGTGGTCGAACCGGCGGTGTTGCCGGCCAACGCCCTGGATGCCCACTTACAAATGGCGGATATTCCGATCATCGACACGGCCGGCCTGGCCATCCTCGGCAGCGACGATTTCCTGTTGCGGCTGCTGCGCGACAAGGCCAGCCAGGCGCAAGTCGACGATTACGTGGCCTGGACCTTGAACGCCACCCGCTGCCTGGGCCTGAAGGTCATCAACGCCGGCGGGGCCAATGCCTTCAAATGGAATGTGCGGTGTTTTGATCTGGATGATGTGGTGCCGTTCTACGGCGTGAGTTCCCGGCATATCCTGCAAGCCCTGCAGCGTGCGGTGTGCGATCTGGGCATTCCGCATCCCGTCCATGTCCACTGCAACAACCTGGGGATGCCGGGCAACGTGGACACCGCCGTCGCCACCATGGAAGCCGCGCAAGGCTTGCCCATGCACTTGGCGCACATCCAGTTCTACGGCTACGGACAGGAGGGCGCCAAAGGCTTTTCCTCGGGCGCGGCGCGCCTGATGGAAGCCTTCCGCCGCCATCCGAATATCACGATGGACGTCGGCCAGGTACTGTTCGGCCGGACCGTGACGATTTCCGGTGATGTCACCGCTCAATACAGCCGCCGGGACGATGCCAGCCCCGGCAAATGGGTGATGTGGGATGCCGAATGCGACGGTGCGGGCGGCATCGTGCCCTACCGCTACAGGGAAAAAAGCTTCGTCAACACCTTACAGTGGGCCATCGGCCTGGAAATCTTCCTGCTGGCGGAAGATCCCTGGCGGGTGTTCTTCACCACCGATCATCCCAACGGCGCGCCCTTCACCGCCTATCCGGAACTGATCCGCCTGCTCATGGACGCCGACTATCGCCAGTCCTGCATGGCACGGCTTAATCAGGAAGCCTTGGCGCTGACCCTCTTGCCGGAGCTGAAGCGGGAGTTTTCGCTCCCTGAAATCGCGATCATGACCCGCGCCGCCCCGGCCCGTTTGCTGGGACTTGGCGACCGGGGCCATCTCGCCCCCGGCGCCGTCGCCGATATCGCCGTTTATCGGCCGCGGTCCGACCCGCGCGCCATGTTCGCCGACGCCGCGCTGGTATTGAAAAACGGGCGCGTGGTGGTGCGGGACGGCGAAGTGGTCGAGCGGGTCCATGGGATGGCTCAGATGGTTCAGCCCGGATACGACCACCGCATCGAGCGCTCCGTCAAAGCTCATTTCGACCGCTTCTACAGCCTGTCCCTCGATCACTTCAAAGTAAACGACGTGGACTTCGCCCTCAAGGATGCGGAACGTTTTCGGGCGGTTCCCGTTTCGAACCGGCCAGCAGCGGTGCAAACATGCCGCTAAACCCCAACACCCCGCTACCCGTCATTGTTCTGACCGGCTTTCTCGGCAGCGGCAAGACCACGCTGCTCAACCGCCTGCTCAGTCAGGCGCCACGCACGGCGGTGCTGATCAACGAGTTCGGCGCCACCCCGGTGGACCAGGTCTTAATCGGGCGCCAGGACATCCCGCTCATGACCCTGTCCGGCGGTTGCTTGTGCTGCCAGGTGCGGGGCGCCTTGGCGCCGGTACTCAGAAACCTCCGGCTGGCTTGGGAAAACCCCAATTCGCCTCGGTTCGACCGGATCGTCATCGAAGCCAGCGGCGTCGCCAGCCCCGAACCCGTTCTGGACACGCTGCTGCGGGACCGCTGGCTGGCCTCCCGCTACCATCTGCAAGCGGTGATCGCGACGGTGTCGGTACCGGCAGCCGAGGAACAGTTGGACCGTTTTCCCGAGGCCCGTGCCCAGGTGGCTTGGGCGGATGTCCTGGTGCTCACCCACACCGATCGGGCAAGCAAGAATCACATGACGCACCTGGCGGCCCGGCTGGACGAGCTTGCTCCGGCCACGCCCCGGTTCGTCGCGGTGCGCGGCGCCGTCGATCCGGAAACCGTCCTGGCGGCGGTTGCGCCAGATAATCGCCGACTGCCTCCGGGTCAGGAGTTGCCCGATCACGGTTTCCGCAGCGTGTCCCTCTACCTGAGCGCGCCGATTCCCTGGCCGCGCCTGCAAACCGTGCTGGAAGACCTTTTGGCCCAGCATCGTTCCCGTCTGGTGCGGGTGAAGGGAGTGGTTCGCCTGTCCGACCGGTCCGAGCCCGTCATCGTGCAAGCCGCGACGGGCCGGTTGTATCCGCCGGTTGCCTTGCCGGAGCGTGCCTCCGACGATCGCCTGGGACGTCTGGTTTTCATCGCCGTCGGCGCCGTTCACGAACTCGCCGAGGAACTGATGGCGGCCGTGGGTGGCATCGCGGTTCCGGATGCGATCCGCCTGCATTGACTAACGATCCTATCGCAACCCATGGACATCCATAGCAACGACTCGTCCCTCGCCGCGGCCGCCTCAGGCAAACGCAGCCTTTATAGGCTTCGCGTGCAGGTCCAGTTCTCGTCCGCGCACTCGCTCCGCGATTATCCCGGCGATTGCCGCCGCCTGCACGGGCATAACTGGAAGCTGGAGGTGGAGGTCTCCGCGCGCATCCTGGACGAGCTGGGCATCGCCCTGGATTTCAAGACCATCAAGGCGGAAGCCCGAACGCTTGCCGACAGCCTGGACCACCGCTATTTCAACGAGATCGAGCCGTTCGACCGGATCAATCCGACGGCGGAGAACCTGGCCGGCTGGTTTTACCGCCGGCTCGCCGAACGGATCGACGGGGAATTCGCCCGGGTCAGCGCCGTGACCTTGTGGGAAACCGACACGTCGTGCGTCCGCTATACGGAGGAGGATCGATGAGCGCTCCGATCGGCATCGAAGACGTGCAGGGCCGGGCCGACTCCCGCCGCATCGCCATCGACAGGGTCGGGATCAAGGACATCCTGCATCCGGTGCGGGTCCGGGACCTCAGCCAGGGCGAGCAGCACACCATCGCCCGCTTCGACATGTACGTGAACCTGCCCCACGGCTTCAAGGGCACCCACATGTCCCGCTTCGTGGAGATACTCAACGGTTACGAACGCGAAATCGGCGTGGAGTCCTTCGGCGACATGCTGGCCGAGATGACCGAGCGGCTGGAAGCCGAGTCCGGCTACATCGAAATGCGGTTTCCGTATTTCGTCGAAAAGGCGGCACCGGTCACCGGCGTGCGCAGCTTGATGGACTACCAAGTGGCCCTGATCGGCGAAATCGCCGAAGGCGAAGTCAGGACGCATATCCGGGTGACGGTGCCAGTCACCAGCCTCTGTCCCTGTTCCAAGACGATTGCCGAACGGGGCGCCCACAATCAGCGCTCTCACGTCACCGTGACCGTGACGACCGCTGATTTCGTGTGGATCGAAGAATTGATCGAGTGGGTGGAGGCCGAAGCCTCCTCCCCGATCTTCGGGCTGCTCAAGCGTCCCGACGAAAAGTACGTCACCGAATACGCCTACGACCATCCCAAGTTCGTCGAAGACATGGTGCGCGACGTGGCCACCCGGATGGACGCGGAGCCCCGCATCCTGGCCTACACGGTCGAAGCGGAGAACTTCGAATCCATCCACAACCATTCTGCCTATGCGCGGATCGATCGCGATCTACACCACTCATCTCCCCAACAAAACGGAGCCATGACATGACCGTTATCACTTCGAACCGCATCCCCGTCACCGTGCTGACAGGTTTCCTGGGTGCAGGCAAAACGACCCTCTTGAACCGAATCCTGAGCGAAAACCACGGCAAACGCATCGCCGTGATCGAAAACGAGTTCGGCGAAATCGGCATCGACAATGCCCTGGTCATCGATGCCGATGAAGAAATTTTCGAGATGAATAATGGTTGTATCTGTTGTACGGTCCGGGGCGACCTGATCCGCATCCTCGGCAATCTGATGCGGAGGCGCGACAAGTTCGACGCCATCCTGATCGAGACCACGGGGATCGCCGACCCCGCTCCGGTGGCCCAGACCTTCTTCGTCGACGAGGAAATCGCCTCGCAGCTCCGGCTGGACGGCGTGATCACCGTGGTGGACGCCAAACATGTGCACTTGCATATCGAAGACAGCGAGGAGATCAAGGAACAAATCGCCTTCGCCGACGTGATTCTCCTCAACAAGGCCGACCTGGTCTCGGAACCGGAGCTGGCCGCCCTGGAAAAGCGGGTGCGGGGCATGAATGCCATGGCCCGAATCCATCGTACGGTGAACGGCCAGGTGGATCTGGCCGAGGTACTGGACGTCGGCGGGTTCGACCTCGATCGGGCGCTGACGGTCAAGCCCGGTTTCCTGGATCCGGAATATCCCTTCGAATGGGCCGGGCTGTTCCATCTCGCCGCCGGGGATTACCGCTGGATTATCCAAGACGGCCCCGATCCCGCCATCCGCTTGATTTGGCTGCCGGTGGCCGATGCCAGCGACAGTTGCCTCATGGGTCTGCAAGAGCGCATGGTCCGGTTGTTCTCGGCCCCTCCCAAGCGGCTCGCGCCCGATGCCGGCCTAACGGAGGAATGCCTGCACGAGCTGGATCTGAGCGCCGGCGGCATAAAGCAAATTCGGGTTTCGGTCGAGCGGGACGGGCATTACGCCTGCTTCACCCAGCATCATCCCGATGAGTTCGGCATGACCTTCCTGCGCGGGGATCGAGGGGTCGAACCGGTGATGACCCGTGAATGGGAGGCCGGGCACACACATGACGATGACGTGACGTCGGTGGGCATCAGCGAGCCCGGCGATCTGGACTACAGCCGCTTCAACAACTGGATCGGCGAGCTGCTCCGGGAAAAAGGGGCGGATATCTTCCGCACCAAAGGCATCGTCAGCCTGAAAGGCATGGAAAAGAAGCTGGTGTTCCATGCCGTGCATATGCTGTTCAACATGCAGGCCGATAAACCCTGGGGCGACGAGCCGCGCCGCAACCAGCTGGTGTTCATCGGCCGCAATCTGGACCGGCACGCTTTGAACGAGGGATTTCGGCAATGTCTGGCTTGAATGAGAAAGCACCGTTCGAGCTGATCGAGCCGCAATGGCGGGTCGTGGGCGACGATTACATCACCGCTCTGGCCTGGTCGCCTGATGGATCTACGCTGGCAGCGGCATCGGCCGGCGGTCCGATCCTGCTGCTCGCGGGAGAAACCGGCGGGGTCGTTCATGAACTGCCCGGTCACGGCCTGGGAACGCTGGCGCTGGACTGGTCCTGCGACGGACGTTGGCTCGCCAGCGGCGGACAGGACGGCAAGGCGCGGGTGTGGGATGCCGGTACCGGTGCAGAGGCCATGGTACTGGATGGCGGCAGCGGCTGGGTGGAACACGTGGCCTGGTCGCCGCGCGGCGATCTCCTCGCCTCGGCGGCCGGCAAGTTCGTGAAGCTGTGGAAGAATGACGGCGAATTGTGTCGAGTCTACGGCGATCATGCCAGCACGGTGACGGGCTTGGCCTGGCTGCGCGACGGACGCCGATTGGCCACCGCGTGTTACGGCGGGGTCAAGCTGTGGCGGATAGACGCCGTGCAAGCGAAAAAGCATTTCCAGTGGAAAGGCTCGTTTCTCTCCCTGAGCCTTTCGCCGAACGACGAACACCTCGCTGCCGGCTGCCAGGATGCCAGCCTGTTGGTTTGGAATGTAAAGACCGCCAAGAACGTCGGCATGTCGGGCTATCCCGGCAAGATCAGCCTATTGGACTGGGATGCCTCATCCCGATATCTGGCCAGCGGCGCGGACCGTGAGGCGGTGCTGTGGAATTTCTCGGGACCGGGTCCGGCCAATCGGGAGCCCTTTGTGCTCAGCCGCCACATCGACCGCATCGCCGACCTCGGGTTTCATCCGAAGCGGGATGTTCTCGCCACGGTCGGGCAGGATGGAATGTTGATCCTGTGGAATATCCCCGAAGGCATAATGAAGGATCTTTGTATCCTGAAAAATCCGCTGACCCGGCTGGCCTGGAGTCCTCAGGGCAACATGCTGGCCGTCGGTTCGGCAGAGGGCGAGGTCTGCCTGTTAAGCGTACGGTAGATGGACTGAACTCCGAGCGGTCGATTACCACGGATAGCATGAGCAGACTCGCCCTGAAAGTCCGCTCAGTGTAAGCCCTCGTATGTTCGGAGAGAGCAGAGCCTATTCTCATGACATGCGTCCCCTTTCATATTCCCATGGTGATTGGGCCAACGACTTCGAATGCGCTACGGTCTATTGATAGGCATGAATAAAGCACGCCCGCTCCGAGACGTCTGATTTATTCTGAAAGATTCAGAAGGACTTGAATGCAGACGAGTCGGTATGAACACCTACGAGCGTAAGCGCAAACCATAACGAGAAAATGGGTACGATCTTGGCGTACCAACCTCCGCTGCAAACCGGCAAGCAAATAACACAAACGGCCATGTACCTCAAAGTGTTGATATCCGCGCTGTTGATCGCAGTAATTTCCGAAACGGCGAAACGTAGCAGCCTGGTTGCCGCCCTCATCGCATCACTGCCGATCACATCGATTCTGGCCTTCATCTGGCTCTATGTCGACACCGGGGACACCGAACTGATAACTGAGCTTTCGCGGCAAATCGTCTGGCTGGTGATACCTTCACTGGCCTTCTTTTGGATCTTGCCCCTGCTGCTGGAACGGTCGCTGAATTTCTGGCTGGCACTCGGCCTCGCGGCGATAGCTACCAGCGTGTGCTATGGCTTGGTCTTATTGCTGAGAAACCTGTTTTAAAAGGCGTTTACGCAACTTGAAGCCCTTCAGCTTAATGAGTAGCATAATCTACATTACTGTAGAGAATGCTACACATGTCTTGGCTTTTGCTCATACTGACTCTGCCGACGGAGAACGCCACGGCCCGAATGCGGGCCTGGCGAGCGCTCAAAGCCTCGGGCGCCGCGGTGCTCCGGGATGGCGTCTATTTGCTGCCCGAACAGGACGGCTGTCGAGAGATTCTGGCCGAGGTCGCCGACGATCTCCGTGAGAACGGCGGCACGGCCTATTTGCTGACGGCTGAAGGAAAAGGTGAAGACGGTTTTTCGGGTCTGTTTGACCGTTCATCCGAATTCGGCGAATTGCTGGCGGAGATTGCCCAATGCGGCTCTCAGCTGACGAGCGAAACCGCGCCGGCGACACTGAAACAAGCCAGAAAGCTCCGCAAGACATTTGGACAACTGGCCGCCATCGACTTTTTCCCGGGGGAAGCCCAGAAACAAGCCGATGCCGCCTTGCAGGAGCTGGAAAGTTCGGTCAGCCGCTGCCTGTCCCCCGACGAACCGCATGCGGCGGCCGGTGCGATCCCACGCTTGGATATTGCCGACTATCGCGGCCGCGTGTGGGCGACTCGTGCCCGCCCCTGGGTGGATCGACTCGCGAGCGCCTGGCTGATTCGCCGCTTCATCGACCCGGACGCCCGCATTCTCTGGTTGGCTTCACCCGCCGACTGCCCGGAGGACGCGTTGGGGTTCGACTTCGACGGTGCCGCCTTTTCCCATGTGGGCGGCAAGGTGACCTTCGAGACCCTCCTCGCCGGATTCGGCCTGGAGTCGCCACCGCTCGCGCGACTCGCCGGCATCGTGCACTTCCTCGACGTCGGCGGCATCCAACCTCCGGAGGCCCAAGGCATTGAGCGCGTATTGGCGGGCCTGCGTGAAACCAGCGCCAATGACGATCAACTGTTCACGGCCGCCAGCGTTCTGTTTGACGGGCTACTGGCCGCATTTGAAAAGGATTCCGCGCCATGAGCGAAACCTCCCACGTCACCGCACCCACTAAGAACAATGTTCGCCCGGTCGCCGTAGGTTTTTGGGCCGCCTTCCTGTTCTGGCTCAAGCTCGGCTTCATCAGTTTCGGCGGCCCCGCCGGCCAGATCGCCATCATGCATTCGGAATTGGTCGAACGGCGCCGCTGGATCAGCGAGAAACGCTTCCTGCACGCACTCAACTACTGCATGCTCCTGCCGGGGCCGGAGGCGCAGCAACTGGCGACCTATATCGGCTGGCTGATGCACCGCACCTGGGGCGGGATCATCGCGGGAGGGCTGTTCGTGTTGCCTTCGCTCTTGATCTTGATCGGACTGGGCTTGATTTACCTGGCGTTCGGCCAGGTGCCCGCCGTGGCCGGCGTGCTGTACGGCATCAAGCCGGCGGTGACCGCCATCGTTTTGTTCGCAGCCTGGCGCATCGGCTCGCGGGCGCTGAAAAATTGGGTGCTGTGGGCCATGGCAGCCTCGGCGTTCGTGGCCATTTTTGCTTTCAAAGCGCCGTTTCCCTTGATCGTGCTGGTAGCGGCGATCCTGGGCGGCATCGGCGGCAAGTTTGCACCCGGCAAATTTGTGGTCGGAGGCCATGGTGCGGCCAAGCAAAGCTACGGTCCGGCGCTGATCGACGACGATACGCCGGTTCCCGCCCATGCCCGCTTCACCTGGGCCAGCTTGCTCAAGATCATTCTAGCGGGCCTGATCCTATGGAGTGGCGCGATCGGCTTCCTATACGCGCAGTATGGTTGGCACGGCGCGCTCACGCAGATGGGCTGGTTCTTCACCAAGGCGGCCCTGCTCACCTTCGGCGGTGCCTACGCGGTGCTGCCCTACGCCTATCAGGGCGCGGTCGAGCATTTCCACTGGCTCGCTCCGCATCAAATGATCGACGGCCTGGCCTTGGGCGAAACGACGCCGGGGCCGCTCATCATGGTGGTGACCTTCGTCGGTTTCGTCGCCGGCTGGGCCAAGCAACTGTTCGGACCGGATCAGCTTTTTCTGGCAGGCACCGCAGCCGCGGCCGTGGTGACCTGGTTCACCTTCCTGCCCAGTTTCCTGTTCATCCTGGCGGGCGGCCCCCTGGTCGAAACCACCCACGGCAATCTCAAGTTCACCGCGCCCCTGACCGGCATTACCGCCGCCGTGGTGGGTGTCATCCTCAACCTCGCTGTGTTTTTCGCCTACCACGTATTTTGGCCGCAGGGCTTCTCTGGGCGCTTCGATGGCGTTTCGGCTCTGGTAGGCCTGGGTGCGCTGCTGATCCTGTTCCGTTGCCGGGTCGGCGTCATCCCGGTCATCGGGTCTGCGGCCTGGTCGGTTTCTTGTTCACCTTCCTCAAACCCTGGTTGGCCCAGGCGGGAGTGCTGTTATGAACCGCATCGTCTTTCCGAGGATTACGCTAGGAACTTTCCTTTTCCTGATGTGCGCCATGTTGCCGGCCCGCGCGGAAGCACCGCCGCCTTTCGAACCGGTTCAGGGGGTGATCGACGCCAAGCGGGACGAGGCGGTGAAGACCATTCCCTTCTCCAAAATGCCTGAAGGTATTGCCGTCAGGCATTAAACCACCGGTTCCATGGGTTCGAGACGCCTCACCCTGACCCTTGCGGCAACCTTGTTTCTGGGGCTGGGATTGGCGCCGCTCGTGGTCATGTTCGCATCGAGTCTCACCGTGGACGGAATGTTCGGCCTGGATCGCTATCGGGACCTGTGGGCATCGCCCCGCCTGCCTCGGCTCTTCGGTCGGAGCGTGCTGCTCGCGGGACTGGCCACCCTGGGCGCGCTGGGACTCGGCGTGCCGCTCGGCCTGCTGCTCGGCAAGACCGATCTGCCGGGGCGGCGCCTGTTCGCCGCGGGGTTCATCCTGCCCCTGCTGCTCCCGCCCTATTTCCTCGCGCTCGGCTGGTTCGCCCTGCTGGGGCGGGAGGGTTGGCTCGCTCGTCTGCTGCCCGACGCCGTGGCCCGGACGCTCTCCGAGTGGCTGTTCGGGCTGCCGGGCTGCGCCGTGACGCTGGCCACGGTGTTTCTGCCCCTGATCGTGCTGCTCGTGTGCGTACTTCTCCATAGCGTCAATCCCCGCCTGGAGGAGGCTGCGAGGCTGTACGCCGCCTGGCCGAAAGTGCTTGGCCGCATCACCCTGCCGGCCATTGGGCCGGGCGTTCTATTCGGCGCTGTCCTGGTGTTTCTGCTGGTCCTGGGCGAACTCACCGTGCCCATGTTCCTGCGCTATGACGTGTACCCGGTGGAAATCCTGACCCAGTTCGCGGCCTTCTACGATTTCGACGCGGCCATCGCGGCAGCGGCTCCGCTGGCGCTGGTCGTGGGCTTGCCGCTGGCGGCGGAATGGCGCTCGCGGCGCTTCGCGGCACCCGATCTTCGGCCGGCGGGAACCTCGCTTTCCATCCGCCTGGGCGCTTGCAAATGGCTATGGACGGTCGGCGTATCCAGTCTGCTTTTGATGCTCGTGGTGTTGCCGCTCGGCGCACTACTGCTTCAAGCCGCCCCGGCGGACTTCGGCGACGCGTGGCGTCGGGCGGGCGATGCCCTCGGGCGCAGCCTGTTGTACGCTGCGCTCGGGGCGAGCCTTTTGACGGCCTTCGGATTTTTTCTGGGGCTTTTGTGGCGCGAGCGGACGCGCGGCGCAGGCCTCACCGAATTCGCCGCCCTGCTGCTCCTGATCCTGCCCAGCTCAGTTGTAGGCATCGGCCTGATCGGACTGTGGAACCAACCTGCGACTGCCGGCTTCTACGCCTCGCCGGGTCTCCTGCTGTTGGGGTATCTCATCCAGTATGGAGCATTGTCCGGGGGCATCGCCCACAGCGCTCTGGCGCGCCTCCCGCCGTCCCTGGAGCAGGCGGCGGCCGTGGCCGGGGCTGGCTGGTGGCGGCGGATCCTGTTCATCGCGCTGCCCCTGAGCCGGCGAGGACTCCTGACCGCCTGGCTGGTCGCTTACCTCTTTTGCCTGCGCGATACCGGACTCGCCCTGCTGGTGTACCCGCCCGGCGGGGACACCCTGCCGGTGCGCATCTTCACCGTGATGGCCAACAGCCCGTTCGGGTTGGTGGCGGCGCTGTGCGCCTTGTTGGTGGCCGCGGCACTGCCGCCGCTCATCCTGACTGGACTTGGCCTTCGCAGAGAGGCGCACTCGCCATGAGCGCCGTCGAGTTCCGGCAGGTTTGGGCGTCCTATCGGGGCAAGCCGGCGGTGCGGGATTTTTCCCTGGACGTGGAAGCCGGCGAGCGGGTCGTGCTGCTCGGCCCTTCCGGCTGCGGCAAGACCACGGTGCTGCGCCTCGCCGCCGGTTTCCGCGTGCCCGAGCGGGGCGCCGTACTGCTGGACGGGGCGGTCGCGGCGGAAGCCGGCCGCCTTGACCTGGAACCCGAACAGCGGGGTCTCGGCATGGTGTTTCAGGACCTGGCCCTGTGGCCGCATCTCACGGTGCGCGGGAATCTGGAATTCGGCCTGAAGGCGCAGGGCGTTGCCAGGGCGGAGCGGGAACGGCGCATCCGGGAAACCCTGCGGTTGGTGCGCCTGGAATCGCGGCCGGACGCGCGCCCCGGCGAACTTTCGGGCGGCGAGCAGCAGCGTGTCGCCCTGGCCCGTGCCCTCGTCACCCAACCCCGCCTGCTGCTCATGGACGAACCCCTGTCCAGCCTGGACTTTGAACTGGCCCTCGAACTGCGCCGCGAGATTCTGGCGCTCCAGGAAGCACTCGGATTCACCCTGCTCTACGTCACCCACAATCTGGACGAGGCGTTCGCCATCGCCCAGCGGATCGTGGTGATGCGCGCGGGCGCCATCGTCCGCCAGGGGTCGGTGGAGGAAATCCGCGCCCACTTCGACCAGGTTCGCCGGGGACTCCTCGCCTCGGGTACTGACGGGACGGCGGAATCGGCCGGTGTAAAGGGATAAGACGGAATGGCATCGGTCAACGGGATAGCGCGCGTGGCGAAGTGGTTAGAACTCAAGAGGTGGACGAACCCGTCCGCAAGGTCCTCATCGTGGATCTCTTGGATGCCATGGGCGCGTGCTACCTGTTTACGCGGCCTTCGCCGCGGCAGGCGTGCTCACGCATACCGAGAAAGGCGCCGATAAAAAACTGCTTCCATAACTCACTGGAGGGCAAACATCATGAAGTGGATCACGCGCGAGAACGTTAAGGTGGACCGGGTGGCCTGCCCCTGGCTCATCAAAAAGTTCATTGACCCTGAGGCCGAGTTCTTGTTCGTTCCGGCCGACCAGGTCCTGGCGGTGGCCGAGCGACACGGCGCTATTCCTTTCGATGTCCCCGGCGTGGAACTCGGGCACCACGAGGGCCGGTGCAGTTTCGAGGCGGTCGTGGCCAAGTACCGGATCGACGATCCCGCCGTGGCCCTGCTCGCGAGAATCGTGCACGGCGCGGACGTGAAACAGGACCTCTACGGGCGGCCGGAAGCCGCGGGGCTCAAGGCCATCGCCGAGGGATTTCAGCACCTGGGACTGAAGGATGATGGGGAGATTCTGGAAAAGGAATTCATCGTCTACGAGGCCCTTTATGCCTATTGCCGGCAAACGGTGAACACACTGTGAGACCGATCGAGGTATTCTCCATGAACAGAGATACGATTTACCGCTTGACCGCCATCTTCATGATAACGCTCTTGAACCTCTTGCCCGGCCCGGCTGCGGCGGAGGCCCCCAGCGGCGGGCAAGGGCTCGATACGGCAAGAATCGAGCGGCTGACCGGCGTCAAAGGGAAACTGGACGAAAAGGAGGGCGTATTCAAAGTCAGCCAGCCACGCGCCGATCTCCGGGTGACCGCGGCGGGCGTCAAAATGACGCCGCCCCTGGGGCTGACCTCGTGGGCCGCGTTCATGAAGGCGGGGGGCCGAACCCTGGTCATGGGCGACATGGTCCTGCTCGAAGATCAGGTGAATCCGGTCATGAGCGTGGCCCTCGACAACGGCCTCGAA
This sequence comes from Methylocaldum sp. RMAD-M, assembly GCF_017832375.1. Classification (NCBI taxonomy): domain Bacteria; kingdom Pseudomonadati; phylum Pseudomonadota; class Gammaproteobacteria; order Methylococcales; family Methylococcaceae; genus Methylocaldum; species Methylocaldum sp. RMAD-M. The sequence continues at coordinate 29,917 of NZ_JAFIBZ010000012.1, forward strand.
ATCACCGCCCTGCACAACCATTTCTTCTGGGATTCCCCCAAGGTGATGTTCATGCACATCGGCGGCACGGGGGATGAAGAAAAGCTGGCGGCCGCCGTGGGCGAGGTATTCGCCAAAGTCGAGGAGACCCGCGGCGGCCGAGGCGAGGTACCCTTCGCTGCCATCGACCCCGCCCAAACCTCGCTCGATCCCAAGAAAATCGAGGCGGTCATCGGCGCCAAAGGCGAGTTGGCCGGAGGCGTCTTCAAGATCACCCTCGGGCGAACCACGACCATGGAAGGTAACACCCTCGGCAGCACGATGGGCGTCAACACCTGGGCCGCGTTCGCAGGCAGCGACGAGCAAGCGGTCGTCGACGGTGACTTCGTCATGTGCGAGGACGAACTGCAGCCGGTGCTCAAAGCGCTGCGCTGCGCCGCGCCGGCATCCAGATCGTAGCGATCCACAGCCACATGACCATGGAATCGCCACGAACGGTCTTCCTGCACTACTGGGGCGTCGGCCCCACGGTCGATTTGGCGCGGGCGCTCCAATCCGCCTTGGAAACCCAGAGGAGAAACCCTTGATCATGGCGACAAAACAACTCATCCATTTGGCTGTGTGCCTCGGGCTGTGCACATTCACCGGTCTGGTCTCGGCCGAGGAGAAAGCGGCTACGAGTCCCGCGGTATCCGGGCTGAGCTTCGATGAACTGACGCCGGGCGGCATTCCGCCCGGCTGGACCATCGCGGCCACGAATCCCGGCGGTCCCCCGGCGGAGTGGCAAGTCAAGGCCGATCCCAAGGCGCCGAGCGCGCCCCATGTTCTGGCGATCACGAAGATTCACGACGATTCCGGGGATGTTTTTAACTTGTGCTGGACGAACGCGGTGAAATTCCGGGACGGCGCCATCGAAGTCAGCCTCCGCGCCGACGGCGGCAAGGAAGATCAGGGGGATGGTCTCATCTGGCGGGTGCAGGACGCCAATAACTATTACGTCGCCCGCTATAACCCCCTGGAAGACAACATCCGCCTGTACTTCGTGAAGGACGGGCGGCGCAAGCAACTGGACAGCGCGAACATCTCCGGCGTGAAATCCGGCGAATGGTTCCGGTTGAAGATCGTTCAGCAGGGAGACAAGATCGAAGCCTATTTGAACGACCGGAAATATCTGGAGACTACCGATAGAACCTTTATGAAGGCGGGCGGGATCGGCTTTTGGAGCAAGGCGGATGCGGCCAGTTCGTTCGACGATCTGGTGGTGACCGCCCGATAATCGATGGGCCGTGGCACGCCGGCGTCCACTCGGTGGGTCTTCTCTTTGGTTTTGGCCGGATCGGCCTCCGCCTTCGGCGGCCCGCCCTTCTTCACCAACGATCCCGACCCGCCGGAACCGGGCCAGTGGGAGATCAACCTGCCCTGGTTCATGGAACGCAGCCGGGATGGTTCGGCGATCGGCGAATTCGTGCGCGTGGACGTCAATTACGGCTACGACCCTTACACCCAGCTCAGCATCGAGCTGCCCGCGCCCTACAGGCTCCCCGCCGAAGGCGGATTGCGCTCCGGCGTGGGCGATGTGCTGTTCGAGTACAAGCGGCGCTTCGGCCTCGACGCCGAAGCGGGGTATTTCGGCATCAACCCCCAGCTCACCCTGCCCACGGGAGACGAGAAAAGGGGCCTCGGTGCCGGGCGCGCGACCCTGCAATTGCCGCTGCTCTATCAGAAGCAGTGGGGCGACACCGTGATCTACGGCGATGCGCGTTACAAGCTGTGGGCCGGGGCCGAGGGCAAAAGTTACTGGTTTTTCGGTTTGGCCTTGGAGCACGCCGTGGGCAAGCGGCTCAAGCTCGGCGGCGAGGTGTTCGCCATTACGTCCCCATCCCCCGGCGGCGAGCCCAACGCCGGCTTCAACCTGGGCGGAAAGTGGGTCATGGCCCCCGGCCGGGTGTTGATGGTGTCCGCCGGCCGCTCGTTCCGGGACGAGCCGGAACTGACTTTGTTCATCGGCCTGAAACTGCTGTTTTCGCCAAACCCTTAAGGAGGCAACGATGACAATGCAATCCTACAGATGGCTATCGCTGCTGCTGAGCCTGGCGCTCGTCCGGACTGCCGTGGGCGCGGAAGCCACGGTCGTGGTTTATGCCAGCGAGGATCAAGTGTTCTCGGAACCGATCCTCAGGGATTTCGAGCGGGATACCGGCATCCGCGTCAAAGCGGTGTACGACACCGAGGAAACCAAGGGTACCGGCGTCATGAACCGGCTGCTCGCCGAGAAGAACAACCCGCAGGCGGACGTCTATTGGGCGAACGAACCGATCCGGGCGGAAGTCCTGAAGCAGCGGGGTGTTTCGGCGCCTTACCGGTCCCCCAATGGCGAAGGCATCCCTAAGGTCTTCAAGGACCCCGAAGGGTACTGGACCGGCTTTTCCGCAAGGGCGCGGGTGTTTATCGTCCACCACAAGGCCCGCCTCAAGCCGCAAAGCCTCGCCGCCTATACCGATCCCAAGTGGGCGGGCAAAGGCGTTATTGCCAATCCCTTGTTCGGCACGACCGCCACCCATGTGGCGGCCCTGTTCACGCTGTGGGGCGATGAGCGGACCAAAGGGTTTATGGACGCCCTAAAAAGGAACGGCACCAAGATTTCCACCAGCAATGGCGAAAGCGCGGACCTGGTGGCCGCCGGGGAATTCGAGTTCAGTTTGGTGGACAGCGATGACGCGGTCAACCGCATGCGCCAGGGCAAACCCGTCGAGATGATCTGCCCGGACCAGGGCGAGGGCGAACCGGGTTGCCTGATCCTGCCCAACGCCGTCGTGCCGATCCGGGGCGCGCCGCACCCGGAGGCCGCCCGCAAGCTCGTCGATTACCTCCTGTCTCCGGACACCGAGCGCAAGCTGGCTTTCGCCGACTGCGCCCAAATTCCACTGCACCCTGGCGTGGAAACCCCGCCCGACGTGCCGAAGCTCGACCAGCTCAGAACCATGCCCGTCGATTACGGGGTGGTGGCCCGAAAGCTACAAGCCATCCAGCCCTGGTTAAAGCGGTGGTGAAGACGCCTCCACAATCACTGGGTCACTATGCCTAGTGCCGCATTGCCAGAGTGAGGCGCACAACTGGCTGCCCGGACTGTAGGCGCCGTCCAATCTTCTCGCTAGATCCAGTAAGCCGCCCCCGCCACGCCCTATTTGTCCACCATAGAAAGGGAAAGCCTGCTGGGCGTGAGCAATGTAAGGTTGAGGCGCGTCGGTCGAGCGGAGGCCGGCCCGTGAAAAAGACTGAACGGCGAAAGTGACACCCCCTCGTGCAGCGCGTCATCATTGCGCTAGCTTTGGACGGTTTCCTGTCACAACCAAACATCCGCTTTGTCTCGGTTTGCTACTGTTCGGAGTCCCTGGCCGAGTGGCTCATTCGGGCACGTGCTGCTCGCTCGACGTTGAGGAAAGCAGTCGTTCGTGACCGACAGGTATTGGACAGACTGAATGGCCGCAAATGGCCGAATTTCAGACAATGAGAGCAGCCTCTATTTCTGGCCATATAGGGCTCTTCCGTGGCTATCGGAAATCTATCTGAACTCATGCTTGGCTCTATCGAGGCGGGCGCCGACGCGATTTTCAGTTCATAGATACTCCGTCTTCTGATTGCCCGCGACGTTCACGTAATGATCATGTTCATGCATCGTGAACATGATCATTACGTGAACATTTCGCTTGATCTTGTGTTCGCTGTCTTATAATGTTCACGTTACGTGAACAAATGATTAAATGTGAACATGCCGCTTCGCTATCGAGAAGAATCCCTGCATCACCAAGAGCAAGCCCTCCTGGAGCGTGCCTTAGCCGCACTGCAGGAAACCACTGGCTTGACCGGGAAAATCATCGCCGCGGAGCCCTTATCGGAACGGGGAGTCAGAGTCGATGCAGCCGTGGAAATCGACGTAGCCGGTCAGCCCCATCGTTATAGGGCTGAAATCAAACGAATCGATCGCTTTACCGCGATCGGCCAAGTCAGGAACCGATTCGATTCATTTCAGCAGCCCGGCTTACTCGTGGCCCCGCGGATCACCGCTGAAATGGCCGACAAATGCCGTGAACTGGACGTGCAGTTCATCGATGCCAACGGCAACGCCTATCTTCATGACCTAGGCCTGTTTATCTTCGTGAAAGGACTGCGCCCTCGAGCCAAGGAGGGGATGGATATCACGACTGCGGAACCACCTCGTGCAGGTACTGCAACTGCCCTTAGAGTGATATTCGTCCTGCTATGCCGTCCCGAGTTGGTCAATGCACCTTATCGCGAGATCAATCGAGCGGCCGGCGTTGCGCTGGGGACGGTGGGAGAGGTTTTTTTAGATCTGAATAACAGGGGTTACGCCATAATCGGCAAGGGAATGGGCGAGCGACGCATTCTGGAGCGCAAGCGATTGATTGACGAATGGGTGACCAACTACCCCATCAAGCTCCGTCCGAAGTTAAACCCAAGACGGTTTCAGGCTTCGACTCCGGACTGGTGGCGGCAAGTCGATGTCACCCAGTACGGAGCCCAATGGGGCGGCGAAGTCGCGGCCGACAAGCTGACCGGCTATTTGAGGCCCAACACCTTCACTCTATATTTCCGACCCGAAAACGTTCGTCAAAACCTCACGAAGCTAGTGGTCGAAAACAAGCTGCGTGCCGATCCTAAAGGTGAAATCGAGGTATTGGATGCCTTCTGGAATTTTCCAGCCGATGACACCCTGTCCGAAACCGTGCCACCGATCCTCGTCTACGCGGACCTTCTCGCCACCCTCGATCCGCGGAATCTTGAAACGGCGCACATGATCTACGAGCAGAGCATCGATGGTTCTGGCACCCAGGGCTGAGCGCCCGATCGACCCCATTACCCTCGCGGTCCTAAGAGAAATTCAGAATGCATCAGTTGCTCTGGGTCTGGAAGCCTTCCTGGTAGGAGCAACCGCCAGAATCATCTTGCTTGAGCACGTATTCGGGCTGCAGGCTGAACGTGCTACCCGCGATATCGATTTTGCTTTTGCGGTTGAAAACTGGGACCAGTTTAAGGCAATCAAGAGGTATCTTGTCACCGGCACCGGTTTTCAAGAAATGGAACGGGTAATGCAGCGGCTGCTTTACCAACCAGAAGGCTGTAGGCGTAAATTCGTCGTGGATTTAATCCCGTTTGGTGGGCTCGAAGTCGAAAAAAATACCATCGCTTGGCCGCCGGACATGAGTATCCTAATGAATGTCGCCGGCTACCGAGATGCCTTGGTATCCGCGGTGCCAGTTGAAGTTGAACCTAGACTTATCGTATCGGTAGCTTCCGTCGCTGGGATTGCCATCCTCAAGCTCTTTGCTTGGGTTGACCGTGGCCGAGAAGATCCCAAGGACGCCATCGATCTGCTCACACTACTCCGTCGGTATCACGAGGCGGGTAACCAGGACCGAATCTACGAAGACGCATCGACCGTGCTGGAATCAGTCGACTATGACATCGAGCTGAGTGGCGCATGGCTTCTGGGGCGCGATGTCGCAACCATTTCTTCTCCAGAAACCCGGAACGAACTGGGCCAACTGCTGAACGATACTAAGCTTACGGATCGCCTCATCACCGATATGTCGAGGGCGATTCGCGTACATGATGATGCATTGGAATACGCCAAAGTCCTGTTGGAACAGTTCTCCAAAGGCTTCACCGCGTCCGAATAAATCGGACCAATGACAGTGGGGTAGGCAAGAGCCTCGGAATGCATCCGTTTATCCACAGTTCGGGTGGAAAAGTCCGTGGATAAGATTGTGAAAGAAACGTTACAGCCCGCGGCTTTCCTGATTTGCGTGCTTATTGTCGAATAATGTGTCAGTTTCCTGTCTGACACTCCAGAGCGTGTTATGAACTTTTTGCTGTGGGCAAGGTACTGCAGGGATGCTTACTCGAAAACCTTACCCCAGCGATGTTTCGGACGACGAATGGACGTTCGTGGTCCCTTATTCAACCTTGATGAAGGCGGACGCGCCCCAACGCCAGCACGATCTGCGCGAAATCGTCAATTGCTTGCGTTGGTTGGTGCGGACTGGTGAGCCCTGGCGAATGTTGCCGCATGACTTGCCGCCGTGAGGAGCCGTCTATCGGCAGACCCGGCGTTGGCTCGCGGCGGGCTGCTTCGAGGCGATCGTGCACGATCTCCGCGAAGGTTTGCGCCTGGCTCAGGGGCGAAAACCGCAGCCGAAGGCTGCGATTTTGGATGGACGCACGCTGCAATCCAGTTGTGAGAGTGAACCGGAGTTCACCCTCGGAATTTACACCACCTTGACGGACTCACCCCCTCTCTCCCTCCCTTAGCCTGCACGCTTTGGCGAACCATACCTTCGAGACGGCAAGCATCCGACACCCCTACATCTAATTCCGTTTTTCCTACAAAAAAATCAGAATTTTCTTACTTTCATTCTGTGATATCCGTACCAGACTTACATTCGCTGGAAAAATGCTCGGGAAAGTTTCAATTGCTAATGGCTACGACCGCCTGGTCTGATTAGTTTGAATATAGCCCCGGAATCGTCACGGAAATCAAGGCTGCGGCCGCAAGTCGATGTACCGGGAAAATTTTCGAACAGCAGCCCCAGCACGGGCCATCTTGGACTCTTCCCGCCGACACAAACGGCTGTGCTCAGCGTCATAGACAATCGTGTCATATGCACGCATGGCCACATATCCGACTCGATAAGGAGTGCCGATAGTGTCGACCTTTAGGGATACATAGTGGCAGTTTGCCGCGAATCCTCTTATCCCCAGCACTGAAATAACAACCTTACCCAAATAACGCCCTCTTTAACCGCTATGCAGTTACCGAGGGTGCGAGCTTTATTTTGACTAATGAAAACGGTTCTAGGACGTGACAAGAGCCGGCATGTAACACGGACACGGTAATTCGGAAATCGAAAACCACCAGGAGTGAAAACACAGATGCACAGTGAAAAGGAGTTATACGCCACCCGCGAATTCTCCACCTCCGACCATTTACCGAACAAAGCCTTATGGTGTTATGCGGGTTGCCTTGGGATGGGCGGTTTTCTCATAACGACGCTGATAGGAAATTGGAGCGCCGGCAGCCTGATCGGAGGCGGCATCTTGCTACTCATGGCGCTGCTGCCCGTTCGTCTGCTCGCCGCGCGGTCCGAGCGAGGGTTAGCGGCGGCGATAAGCGAAAGCAATGCCATTCTGTTGGCCGAACGGAAAGAGCAGCGCGAACACATCCACAGCCTGGACAAATTATGTACGGCCGTATTGCCCGTGTGGTCCGGCCAGATCGAGATGGGGCGGTCGCAGATGGAAGAGGCCATAGTCATACTCAGCGACCGCTTTGCCGATATTGCGCACGACCTACAAACCACGGTGATCGCTTCGCAAGAAGCGGCCTTGGATATCGGTGGACAAGCGGGCGACAGCGGCATGGTTTCGCTTCTAACGCAGAGCCAAAACGAATTGAACTCAGTTCTCGCCTCTTTAAAGACCGCTCTCGACATGAGGCGGATGGCGATGCACGAAATCCTGCAACTGTCCCACTTCACGGAAGAGTTGAAACAGATGGCAGCGGAAGTCGCCAATGTCGCCGGGCAGACCAACTTGCTGGCCCTTAACGCGGCCATCGAAGCCGCACGCGCGGGGGAGGCCGGAAGAGGATTTGCGGTCGTCGCGGATGAAGTACGGAAATTGTCGACGTTTTCCGGAGAAACCGGAAAACGGATCAGCGAACGGGTGAATGTCATCAACGAGGCCATCACCTCGGCATTGGAGCTTTCCGAAAAAACTGCCAATCAAGACGTGAAATTGCTGACCGATTCCGAGACCGCGATCAACCGTGTTCTCGACCAATTCAGCAAGGCGGGCGGCGCTTTGTGCCAATCCGCCGAGATCCTTCAAGGAAAAAGCGTAGAGATCAAGAACGAGCTATCGGACATTCTGGTTTCGCTGCAATTCCAGGACCGGGTTAGCCAAATTCTGGGGCACGTGCGCGACGATTTGGAAAAGCTCCATGCATGTATTTCCGAAGCATCCGGAAAAGAAACGATCGATGCCAAGCTTTGGCTCAAGGAATTGGCGCAAACCTATACCACCGAAGAGCAACGCCGGCACCACCCCGGCGTACAGCCTGTCAGTTCCGATCGATCCGCAAACATTACCTTCTTTTAATCCATAAGGAGTAGCTCCGTGGCCAAAACCATTCTCATCGTCGACGATTCGGCTTCGCTTCGCCAGGTCGTGAGCATCGCCCTGAAAGGAGCGGGCTATGACGTCATCGAAGCCCGCGACGGCCAAGACGCCCTGACCAAGCTGAACGGGCAACGAATCCACCTGATCATCAGCGATGTCAACATGCCCAATATGGACGGAATAAGCTTCGTCAGAGAAGCGAAACAGCTTCCCGCTTACAAGTTCACTCCGGTGATCATGCTCACCACCGAGTCTCAAGAAAGCAAGATGGCCGAGGGTAAGGCGGCCGGCGCCAAGGCTTGGGTCGTCAAGCCATTCCAGCCTGCCCAAATGCTGGATGCCGTATCGAAATTGATCGCCCCCTAAGAGAGCGTTAGCCATGGCCATCGAATTCACAGAAGACGGCGGGGCATTGCGTCTCTCTGGCGAACTGACCATCTATCATGCCGCGGAGATCAAACAGCCACTCCTGACGATGCTGCAAGCCGGAAACGAACTGGAAATCGACTTATCCGGCATCAGCGAAATCGACACAGCGGGATTTCAACTCCTCATGCTGGCCAAGAGGGAAACCGATCGTACCGGCGGCAATCTTCGCCTGACCTCGCACAGCCCAGCTGTTCTGGAATTGATCGAGCTGTATAACCTGGCGGGGTTCTTCGGCGATCCGCTGGTCATCACCGCCGCGCACGGTACGGGAGGACGGTCGTCATGAACCTGGATCAAGCACTACCGGTCTTCATCGAAGAAGGTCGCGCCCTACTCCAAGAAATGGAAGAAGGGCTCCTGGGGCTGGAACAGACGCCGGACGATCCGGACATCCTGAACGCGATTTTTCGCGCTGCCCATACCATCAAAGGTTCGGCAGGCTTGTTCGGTCTTGACGGCATCGTCTCCTTCACCCATGTCGTGGAAAACGTGCTGGATCGGATGCGCGCCGGCGAAATCCTGACTCAGCCGGATTTGACCAATCTCTTACTCCAATCGTGCGACGAAATCTCGGTGCTCATCGATGCTGCAGCGGCGGGCTCCGAATCAGACGTCGACCCAACGTCCAACGGCGTCGGGCTGCTCCATCGATTACGCGCCTATCTTGAGACATCCGATGCTAGTAGCGATGCCGGTCGCCTCCCGGCCAAAGCGCCCGCACCGGTAGAGGTTTGCGGCGAAGCTGCCGTGTCCGGCGACTGCTGGCGCATCGTCGTGGATTTCGGCGAAAACGTCCTGCGCAACGGCTTCGACCCGGCATCGTTTATACGCTACCTCTGCAATCTCGGGGAAATCGTTCATCTCGCAACCAAAACGGAACGGCTTCCGCCCGCCGAGCTCATGGATCCAGAGAGCTGTTACCTCGGTTTCGAAATCGACTTCAGAAGCGCTGCGGACAAACAAACCATCGAAAACGTCTTCGAGTTCGTACGGGAGGATTGCCATATCCGCATTACCCCGCCACCCGCTTTCGCCGAAGTCGCCATTGAACGCATCGAAGCTCTCAAAGCAGAAGCGGACAAGGTGGGCGAGATCCTGATCGAAGCCGATGCCGTCACCCCTCGGGAAATCGAAGAAGCGCTGGCCCTGCAAAACGAGATTGACGCCAGAACTCAAAGACATCCGCCTATGGGCGAAATACTGGTGCAGGAAGGCATGCTGCAACAACCGGTCGTCGAAGCGGCTCTTGAAAAACAAAAGAAAATCCGCGACGCAAAAATCGGCGAATCCCGATTCATCCGTGTCGATTCCGGAAAGCTGGACCAACTCATCAATCAGGTGGGCGAATTGGTCATTGCCGGCGCGACGGCATCCCTGCTGGCGCAGAGAACGAACGACAGCGAACTGCAAGAAGCGCTTTCCACCATTCTGCGCCTGGTCGAGGAAGTCCGCGGCGGCACCCTTCAGTTGCGCATGGTGCAGATTGGCGAAACCTTCAACCGCTTCAATCGCATTGTCCGGGATGTTTCCAAAGAACTCGGCAAAGACATCGAACTCCAGATTAGCGGCGCTGAAACCGAACTGGACAAAACCGTGGTGGAAAAGATCGGCGATCCCCTCACTCATCTGGTGCGCAACGCGATCGACCACGGAATCGAGTCTACCGATAGGCGTGTCGCTGCCGGCAAGCCGGCAAAGGGTACGGTTCGGCTCAACGCCTATCACGAGTCCAGCAGCATCGTCATCGAAGTGACCGATGACGGCGGAGGATTGAATCGCGACAAAATATTGAGCAAGGCAATAGAGCGGGGACTGGTGAACGCCGGCCAAAACCTGAGCGAGCAAGAGATTTACAACTTGATCTTCGAGCCCGGTTTTTCCACCGCCGACACGATCAGCAACCTGTCCGGACGCGGCGTCGGCATGGACGTCGTGCGGCGCAATATCGAAGCGCTCCGCGGCATGGTGGAAATCAACAGTCGTCAGGGCCAAGGCTCGACCGTACGCATTCGCCTGCCTTTGACCCTGGCGATTATCGACGGCTTCCTGGTGAGCGTCGCCGGCTGCTCCTATGTGATTCCCCTGGAAGTGGTATCGGAATGCGTAGAGCTTGATGAACGGGAACAGCGCCACGGCTGCTATGTGAATCTTAGGGGTGAGGTATTGCCCATCCTCAACCTGCGCGAACACTTCAAGATACACGGCCAAACCTCCCGCCGTCAGAACATCGTCGTGACGCACTTCGGCGGGCAAAAGGCGGGGCTTTTGGTAGACGAACTAATGGGCGAGTTCCAGACCGTGATCAAGCCGCTCGGCAAGCTATTCGGCAAGGTGCGCGGCGTCAGCGGCTTCACCATCCTGGGCTCCGGCGAAGTGGCGCTGATTCTGGATGTGCTTTCGCTGATCCAGTATGCCGCCGGTCTGGAAGCTCAAAAAGCAGCCTGAAAGCGAACCCTTCTCTAGCCAACGGCAAACGACAGCTCGGAAGCACGAGAAGGCAATACGCAAACACACAACGATCACTTCCCACACGACAAAAAGGAAGAACAAAAATGACTGCATTCCATCGATTCACCGTCAGAACCCGGTTACTCGGACTGGTTTTCCTGCTCTGCGCCTTTCAGATCATGATCGGCTGGAACGGTTTGTCCGGCATGAAGCAAAGCAACGCCGGGCTCCATACCGTCTATAACGACCGCGTCGTGCCTCTCAGAAAGCTGAAGAGGATTTCCGACGCTTATGCCGTCCACATCATAGATGCGGTCAACAAGGCCAATGCCGGATTGATTACCGCAGAAGACGCCCGGCAGCGGATACGCAGTGCCAACGAACGCATCCGGACGGAATGGAACGCCTACGCCGCTACCCGCATGACCGAAGAGGAGAGCAGACTGGTCAGCGCGGTCAAGTCGATGTTTAGCGAGTCCGACCGAAAGATCGATCGTCTGCTCGAGGTACTGGATGCCAAGACCGGAAATATCGTGGGACAACTCGGCGAATTCGATGGCCCGCTCTACGCTGTGATCGATCCGGTCACCGATAAGATCGCCGATCTGTCCAATCTGCAATTGACCGTCGCCGAACAGGAGTTCGACAAAGCGCAAGAAAGCTATCGCGTCGTCTTCAGTTTTGCCATCGGTACGATCGTCGCGAGCATTCTCATCGGCTCCCTGGTCGGCTTGTGGCTCGTCAACAACCTCGCCAAGCAACTTGGCGGCGAGCCCGGCTATGTCGCGGAGGTGGCGCGCCGGGTGGCGGGTGGTGATCTTACCGCCACCGTCGAGACCCGGCACGGCGATACCACCAGCGTGGTTGCCGCCATGAAGTTCATGGTGGATAAGCTCTCGGCCATCATCACCGATGTGCGCGGCGCGGCAGGCCAGTTGTCGAGCGCCTCGGAAGAAGTCTCGGCAACCGCCCAGAGCCTGTCCCAAGCCTCCAGTGAACAAGCGGCCAGCGTCGAGGAAACCAGCGCCGCCGTCGAAGAGATGTCCGCCTCCATCAACCAGAACGCCGAGAACGCTCGGGTCACCGACGGCATGGCCGGCAAAGCCTCCACCGAGGCCAAGGAAGGCGGCGAGGCGGTTCAGTCCACGGTCGAAGCGATGCGCCAGATCGCCCAGAGGATCGGCATCATCGACGACATCGCCTACCAAACCAATCTCCTAGCCCTGAACGCCGCTATCGAAGCCGCCCGCGCCGGCGATCACGGCAAGGGCTTCGCCGTGGTGGCGGCGGAAGTGCGGAAATTGGCCGAACGCTCCCAAGTCGCCGCCCAGGAGATCGGGGAATTGGCCGACAGCAGCGTGAAACTGGCAGAGAAAGCCGGCAAGCTCTTGGATGATATCGTGCCCTCCATCGCCAAGACCTCCGATCTGGTGCAGGAGATCACCGCGGCTTCCAACGAACAATCCGCCGGCGTGAACCAGATCGCCACGGCGATGATGCAGCTCAACCAGATCACGCAGCAGAACGCCTCGTCCTCGGAAGAGCTTGCCGCCACCGCCGAGGAAATGAGCAGCCAAGCCGAGCAATTGCAACAGCTCATGGAATTCTTCAGGCTGGCACAAGGCGAGAACCGGGACGCGCCGGCCAAGCCCTCCGTTCGTCAACCCAAACCCGCCCAAGCGCCACGTCTCTTGGAAACCTACGCCATGAGCCAGCACGAATTCGAAAAATTTTGAGACAAGCATCCGAATAACGAGGAGCCGCTATGGCGAATATCATTGCGCACCAAAAGTCGTCGCCGCAGATCGACCACGAATCGGACAGCGCACAGCAATACCTGACTTTTCAACTGGGCGGAGAGCTGTTCGCCCTAGATATTCTTCACGTCAAGGAAATCCTCGAGTACGGCCACGTCACGCCGGTACCCATGACCCCGACCTTTATCCGCGGCGTCATCAATCTGCGCGGCGCGGTGGTGCCGGTCATCGATCTCTATGCGCGCTTCGGCCGCGGCCTAGCCGAGGTGACCCGGCGAAGCTGTATCGTCATCGTGGAGGTGCAACACGAGGAAGAACGCCACGACATCGGGGTGACCGTCGATGCCGTGAACGAGGTCGTTGAGCTTCCGCCGGCCGAAATCGAGCCGGCGCCGGCCTTCGGCGCCAAGATCCGCACCGATTTCATCGCCGGTATGGGCAAACTCGACGGCCGCTTTGTCATCTTGCTGGATCTCGCCAAGGTGCTGTCCGTGGACGAGATGGCTCTGCTCGCCGAGATGGGACAAGGAGACCATGGAAACGGGGAATAGGCGGCAAGACGGCCCGGTCGGTCCGGATCGGCCATCGAACTTCCCGGCGTCAGGAGCGAGCCGCAAAACCAAAATCGTCTATCCGAAAAACGACCGTTCTTGAACCATGGACGCTTTGACCCTCAGCGATCATGAATTCCGCCAATACCAAAAGCTCCTCTACGACATCGCCGGCATCCATCTGTCGCCGGCGAAAAAAGCCCTAGTATGCGGACGATTGGCCCGGCGTCTCGCCCAGCACGGATTGACCAGTTACGGGGACTATTTTCGCCTCTTGACCGACCGACGGGAGGCGGAGGAGCTTCAGCACGCGCTCGACCTACTGACCACCAATGAGACCTATTTCTTTCGCGAACCGGGGCATTTCGATTTTTTGCAGAACCACATCCTCGGCTCCCACCGCCGGGCTCAAACCTTCCGGGTCTGGAGTGCGGCCTGTTCCAGCGGCGAAGAGCCTTACAGCATCGCCATGGTGCTGGCCGATCGATTGGGTAGCGGTCCCTGGGAAGTATTGGGCTCCGACATCAGTCGGCGCGTCCTCGAAAAAGCCCGGCTCGGCCATTATCCCATGGAGCGGGCCAGACACATCCCCAGGGATCATTTGACCCGCTATTGCCTCAAGGGAGTCGGCTCTCAGAAAGGCACTTTTCTCATCGACACCCCTCTGAAGAGCCGCATGCGATTCATTCAGATCAATCTGAACGGACCGCTCCCCAAGATCGGCGAGTTTGACGCCATCTTTCTGCGCAATGTCATGATCTATTTCGACCTGGCGGCAAAACGACGGATAGTGGCCCGTCTGATCCAGACGTTGAAACCCGGCGGCCATTTTATCGTCGGCCATGCGGAAACCCTGAACGGTGTCGATGAAACTCTGAAACCCGTCGCCCCTACCATTTACCGCAAACCATGATATGCAGCGCCGTTTCGCCCCCCGGATTTCAGGAAATCCATTTGCGTCCGGGCGACTTCTACTTCGGGCAAGGAGCAGTGCGCCTGGTTACCCTGCTCGGTTCCTGCGTGGCCGTGATTCTATGGCATCCGCGCCTCTGCCTCGGCGGCATGTGCCATTACATGTTGCCGGCCCGCGGCCACGGGCGGGCGTCGGAACCGGACGGACGCTATGCCGACGAGGCTATGGAACTCTTTCGCCGGGAAATCTTGCGCGCCGGAGCGCCGTCGTCCGAATACCGCGCTCGATTGTTCGGCGGCGGAAACATGTTTGCGAACCGTTCCGTACCCGCCGTCCTGAACGTGAGCGCACGCAACGTGGAAGCCGCAAGAAACCTGGCAAATCGCCTCGGCTCCCGGATCGACGAGGCACACTTGGGTGGCGTTGGGTATAGGAAGCTGGCATTCGAACTTTGGAGCGGCGAGACCCGCCTCGAACATCGCCAGGAGCTCATCGAATTTTCCACGGCGAGAAGAAAGAACGAATCTAAATGAAAAAAATAGGCGTCATGCTCGTGGACGACTCGGCCGTAGTGCGCCAGGTCATCAGTGATATCTTGAGCCAGGATCCCGCCCTGGAAGTCATCGGCGCGGCTTCCGATCCCCTCTTCGCCATGGAGCGAATGAAACGGCGGTGGCCGGACGTCATCGTCCTGGATGTGGAAATGCCCCGCATGGACGGAATCACCTTTTTGAAGAAGCTCATGATGGAACACCCGACCCCGGTCGTGATTTGTTCCTCGCTCACGGAGAAAGGCGCAGAAACCTCCTTGCAAGCCTTGTCCGCTGGCGCGGTGGGTGTCGTCGCCAAAGCCAAGCTGGGAATCAAGCAACATCTGCAGAGCGTCGCCGCAGAACTGATCCACGCCGTCAAGTCCGCGGCCCTGGCCGATCTCAAGCGGCTGACGCTCGCGGGCCTGCCGCACAAGGCCGAACCCAAGCATACAGCCGATGCCGTGCTGTCCTATTCTCATCGCCCTCTCACGCAGACAACCGACAAAGTGGTCGCCCTGGGCGCCTCCACCGGCGGCACGCAGGCTCTGGAAGCGGTGCTCACGGCTCTGCCTCGGGTCTGTCCCGGCATCGTCGTCGTTCAGCACATGCCGGAAAAATTCACCACCGCTTTTGCCAACCGCCTGGACAAGCTCAGCGCGGTCGAAGTCAAAGAAGCCGCCAACGGCGACCGGGTCTTGCCCGGCCGGGTACTGATAGCACCCGGCGGCCGCCATATGCTGCTCAAACGTAGTGGCGCTCTTTATTACGTGGACGTGATTGACGGCCCGCTGGTCAATCGGCACCGCCCGTCGGTGGACGTGTTGTTCCGCTCCGTGGCCAATACCGCCGGAAAAAATGCTTTCGGGGTGATCATGACCGGCATGGGCGACGACGGCGCCCGCGGCCTGAAGGAGATGCGCGAGGCCGGGAGCCGAACCTTGGCTCAGGACGAAGAAACCTGTGTCGTGTACGGCATGCCGAAAGAGGCCGTGAGACTCGGAGCGGTGGAACGCAGCATCGCGCTTTCGGATATCCCGTCAGCGATCCTGGATTATGGTGCGAGCCGGTAAGTTACTCGCTCCATACACGAACATCGCCATCACCGCGGTGTTTTCTGAACGATTGGTCTTTAGAACCCTACATCGTGATTAGCATCATTCTCGGAAACGGAAGTTATGACAGACATAGACTTTGATCGGTCCGGGCACTCGGTATTCGTATTCGGTACCGATACGGAGAAGACGGTAAGGCAGATTACGTTGCTGCTCCTTCCTCTCGGCCTGTTTTCCTTCGGACTCTGGCTGTGCGTACAGGAACACGGCGTCCGTTTCGCCGATTATTCCGCTCTTCACACGCTTGTGGAGATTCCCGCCATCGTGATCGCCGCAATGGTATTCGGCATCGGCTGGAACGCCTATGAGGAGAATCGTCCGTTGACTTTGCCGATCCTCGCCTGCGGCTTTCTGACCGTCGGTTTGCTCGACCTGATGCACGTACTGTCGTTTCCGGGAATGCCGAATTTCATTACGCCGAGCAGCCCGGAAAAAGCCATCAATTTCTGGCTGGCCGCACGCTACTTGGCTGCCGTTACGTTCCTGGCCGCCGGCTTGCTGCCTTGGCGCCCGATGAAGCGGCTTTCATTTCGATGCGCCATACTGGCCGGATGCCTGGCGTTCGCTTCGCTCATCGTCTGGCTTGGCCTTTTCCGGGAAGATTTTTGGCCGCGGACGTTTCTGTCAGGACAAGGCTTAACGCCTTTCAAAATGAAGGCGGAATATGCACTGACGCTCATCTATTTCACTGTCACTCTCGTTCTGCTCTATCGCTTGCGCCGACCGCAGCCCCGGGTTCTGGCGTATTTGATGGGCGCCTCGGCGGTTACGGCCTTGAGCGAGTTGTGTTTCTCGCGATATCGGGCGGTCGACGATCTGTGCAATTTTGTCGGTCATGTTTACAAAGCGATCGCCTATTTTCTCGTTTACCGGGGAATCTTCGTCGAAGGCGTGCACGAACCTTATCTGCGGCTCCAGGCCTCCCGCGAGGCGCTTCGGAAAAGCGAGGCACGTTTTCAGGATCTGCTGGAATTCGAGCCGGACGGGGTTTTGCTGGCCGACAGCGCATGTCGCATCGCCATGGCCAACGCCAAAGCGGAGGCCATTTTCGCCTGTCCGCGAGCAGAACTCATCGGCCGGTCGATAGAAACATTGATTCCTGAGATTTGCCGGGCAAAGCACTCAGCGCGATGGCACACTCATCGCGAGGAAAAGCAAACCTTATCGGTAGGACGGGAAGTATGGGGACGCCGCAACGACGGATCCGATTTTCCCGCCGAAGTAACGCTCGGTCCATTGCATACCGAACAAGGATTGATGACCATCGTCGCCGTACGCGACATCACAGAACGAAAACAACGCGAGGAGGAGCGAGACCGACTCGTGGCCATTCTGGAAGGGACCTCGGATCTTATCGGTATCGTCAACGCCGACTACAAACCAATCTACATCAATCAGGCCGGACGCGCGATGCTGGGACTCGGCCGGGAGGAAGACATCTCCGCCCTGCATATCGAACAGTTTCACCCGCCTCAAGTATTCAATACGTTACTGAGGGGAGGACTTGCGGAGGCGGAGAAGAGCGGCGTCTGGCGGGGCGAAACGGAACTGGTCAACCGGTTCGGCAACAAAATCCCGCTCTCCCAGGTCATCATAGCCCACAAGGGGAACGACGGGCGGGTCGCTTACTGGTCGACGGTGGCTCGCGACATCGCCGATCAGAAACAGTACGAGACGATGCTGAAATTTCAGGCCACCCACGATCCTCTAACCGCATTGCCCAATCGTTTCCTGTTTCGCGAGCGGCTGGAGCAGGCGATGCTGAGAGCATTCCGCAATGGCAGCTTGGTCGCAGTGCTTTTGGTCGATCTGGACAATTTCAAGGATGTGAACGATACCTTGGGACACGATTTCGGCGACGAGTTGGTAAAGCTGATCGGAGGCCGCCTTAGAGAAGCCCTGCGCGAGGAAGATACCGTAGCGCGGCTGGGCGGCGACGAATTCGCGGTACTCCTGCCCTACATCACCGATTCCTCGTGCGCGGCGCAAAAGGCGCAATTACTGCTGGACGCCATCGCGCAGCCCTGCAGGATCGAGCACCACCATATTCTTATCAGCGCCAGCATCGGTATTACCGTTTATCCCGGCGACGGCGACGATGTTCACGGACTGTTGCGCAATGCCGACATGTCCATGTATAAGGCTAAGGACGAAGGACGGAGCAAGTTCCGGTTCTACACTGCCGAAATGGGCGCTTGTCTTCGGGAAAGACTGGACATCGTCAACGACCTGCGCACGGCTTTGGACCAAAGCGAATTCACCTTGCATTATCAGCCCAGAGTCAGTCTTGTCACCGGTCGAATCTGCGGTGTCGAAGCGCTGATACGTTGGCAGCATCCCCAAAAAGGCTTCATTGCACCGGCCAAATTCATCCCGATCGCGGAGGAAACCGGTCTGATCGCTCAGATCGGCGAATGGGTTTTCCGCACTGCCTGCGCGCAAGCAAAAGTATGGCGCGATAAAGGGCTGGCCTTCAACCGAATGGCCGTCAATCTATCGGCACGCCAATTCGCACAGCCGGATCTGGTCGAGGTCGTTACCGCCGTCGTCGAACAAACGGGTCTTCCGCCGCAGACCCTAGAACTGGAAATCACAGAAAGCATGCTGATGCGCGACCGGTCCATAGCGGCCGATGTGCTGGGCCGGTTGAAGCAACTCGGTATCTCGTTGGCGGTCGACGACTTCGGAACGGGCTACTCCTCCTTGAGCTATCTGAAACAGTTTCCGCTGGACTATCTCAAGATAGACCGGTCTTTCATACGCGATCTAGCCAAGGATCCCGATGATGCACGCATCGTCGAAGCCATCATCGTTCTGGCCCATAGCCTCAATCTCGGGGTGATCGGAGAAGGTGTCGAAACGCCGGAACAAGCCGAGTTTCTGAAAACCCGCCATTGCGACGAAATACAGGGGTATTACTTCAGTAAACCGACGCCCGCCGATGAAGTCGAAGCGATGCTGCGGACCGGCAAAACGCTCGAGTTTACGGTTCCGAAATCGCTGTCGCCGCTGACCGCGTCGGCCTGACGGCCGATATTCGACCGTATGGCAATCCATCAGCGTCCACAGACGTGTCTCCATCGCCTATCGCAAGCAAGCAACAAACGCGAGCTATAACTCCGAACATGCTTAAAACTCGCTTTCTCCAGTCAATCCTCAAGTGAATCTCACTCTCGTCATAGCCACTTTAGGGCTCTTCGCTCTATTCGGACATCGGATGCGGCTACTGTCGAAACGCTTGCTGCGAGCCGAGCTCTATTTACACGAAATTCTGGACCGCGTGCCATCAGGAGTGATCGTCACCGACCGGTACGGACGAATCGAGATCCTCAATCCGGCTGCAACCCGGATGTTCGGTTACGGATTGAACGAAGTGCTGCCGCTCAGCACCGATCAACTGATGTCGGAAACACAGGCCGAAAAACACTACGCTCCTATCCAAAATCATCGGAATTCCGAGATGCGCAAAGTTCACGGCTCCGGATTCCGCTCTTGGCAAGGCAAGCGTAAGGACGGCACCTTCTTTCCGGTTGAAATGGCCATCGACGAACTCGAATCGAAGGACGAGCGGCATTTCCTGATCATTGCACGGGACATTACCGAGAGAGCGTACCTAAAAAGCGAATTGGATAGGCGCGAGCGAGAATTCCGGGCACTCGTGGAAAATTCGCCGGATATCATCGCTCGCTTTGATCGAGCTCTGCGCTTTATTTATGTCAACCCGGCCATAGAACGCGTTCTGGGCCGACCGGCGTCGAGCTTTCCGGGCAAGACGTATCAAGACCTCGAATTACCTGACGATCTGGTGAGATGCCTACAGTCGCCGCTAAAAAGCGTTTTCGCCAGCGGTAAGGAACAAATCGCCGAGTTCGTCCTGCCATCCCCTGACGGCGAACAGCACTTTCACTCCCGCCATGTACCTGAGCTCTCGCCAGATGGCACAGTGCACAGCGTGCTGTTGAACTGCCGAGACATCACGGTCCTCAAGAAAACAGAATTCATGCTGCGGGAACGGGAGCAAGAAATCCGCGACTCCCGGCGACTTTTGCAACGCCTGGCCGCTCACAGGGAAAATTTGAGGGAAGAAGAGAAAAAACGGATCGCTCGGGAAATCCATGACGAACTGGGCCAGATCCTGACGGCCATGAAGATGGATATTTCCTTCATACGAATGAACTTTCTTCAAAACCACTCCGAATTGGCAAAAAAGATCCAGGCCTTGGGCGTCCTGGTAAATAGAGCGGTTCAGGTCGTACGCAACATATCGACCGATTTGCGCCCCAGCGCACTCGACTTCGGCATTGCAGCCGCGTTGGAATGGCTGGTCAAAGAGTTTGAGACCCGCACCGGTATCCCATGTGTCTTAACCACAATGAGCGATATCGTCCTTGATGAACAACTGGCTATCGCGATATTCCGTATCGCCCAGGAATCGCTGAACAATGTGGCAAAGCATGCCAATGCCCGCCACGCTTCCGTACTCCTGGTTTCCCGGAATGATCATATTCGCGTCGAAATACAGGATGACGGCTGCGGCTTCGATGTGACGGCCGAGCACAAACCCAAGTCCTTTGGCCTTTTGGGAATACGGGAACGGGTGTCGGCATTGGGCGGCAAGTTCGACATCCATAGTACACCCGGGAAAGGCACCCGGCTTGCGATTCGGCTTCCTCCTAGAAGTTCTCCTTTTTGAAAATCGGAATGATTGATGATCAAGATCCTGGTAGCCGACGACCACCCTATCATTCGCCATGGAATAACTCATATTTTGTCTTCAACCGTCAATTTCTCGGTCGTGGATGAAGCCGCGGATGCGTCCGAAGTCTTGGACAAGTGCCGCTGTACCGATATCGACGTTCTGGTTTTGGACTTGTCCATGCCGGGCACTCAAGGCGTCGACTTGATTAGACGCGTCCAGCAGATCAGACCATCGCTTCCCATACTGATCCTGACCATGCATACCTCGGAACAGATCGCCGCAGAAGCGATCAAAGCCGGCGCCGCGGGTTACATCACCAAGGACTGCGAACCGGGCATCTTGGTTGCCGGCATAAGAAGAGTAGCGAGCGGTCAACGCTTCATAGAGTCTTCGCTGGCGGAAAAAATCGTTTTCACTATGGTGCCGGACCAATTTCCTCACGCGGCACTTTCGCAGCGAGAGCGGCAGATTCTCCGTCTTTTCGCTTCGGGCAAGCGAGTTCAGGACATCGCCGACGCGTTATCCCTCAGCGAAAAAACCGTCAGCACCCACAAAACGCGCCTGATGCGGAAACTCAGCGTCAAAAATAACGCCGACCTGATCCGGTATGCCGTCGAGCATGACTTGATTTGATCTGATCATCTCGGAAAAACAACAGCAGACAGACAAAAGCTGGCTGGCCGCACCTAAGTACATTCCGCAAATACTTGCGGAATCTCGACTGTTTGGCTTGATTGGCGGGGTTGTCCTGCAGGTTGCCTATGCCGCAAGACTTCCCTGAATGTACTTAGAGCGTTTTCCATCCCGGTGTACGGATTCGTGCCAGGAGGGGAGAACGTAGGTCGGCAATCCCTTGCCGACGTATCGGCTCGGCGAAGGGCTTTGTCGGCAAGGGATTGCCGACCTACGTATCTGGCTGGCCGCATCCTAGATTTCTAGGATGGGCGAAAATTGCGCGAGGGCGCCGAAATTCCGAAAGTGGCGCTGCCCTCGACATGCAATCTCCTCCTCCGGCAAGCGTCAGGCTCACTCAGGCGGCCGGTCCAGCACCGTGATTGTCACGTCGTGGAGCCGCCAGTTGATCGACTTCGCATCCGCCACAGCGTGACGAATCTTCGCGGGCAAGTCCTCGGGCGAACCGCGCGGCGTCACGAACACTTCGCCGAAGAATACGTGCCCGACTTCGCGCAGCCTGACCGTGGCGCCGGCGACCCAGTCGAGCCTTTCGATGCATGCGCGCAACTCATCGGGGAGCGGTTCGGGACCCGAGCGATCGGTTTTCATCGGGCGGCGCTCCATGAGGTCGTGCACGGCCACGTACACGTTGACCACGCCGTCCTTGAGAATATCGGCGGAAACCAGCGCGGCTGCCACCGGATCGAGCCACCACAGACCGAGGCCGACACCGAGCACGCCGACGGCCGTCGCCGTCTCCGCCATCCAGTCGGCCTTCATCATCTTCGCGTCGGCGTAAAGGATTTTGTCATGGATTTGGGGTGCGAGCTTGAGTTTCGCGCGACCGAAAAAGACGCTCGGTATCGCCGTGTAAGCGATTGCCGCGAGCATAGGCCAGCCGGCCCAGAGCGTATGGCCGAAAAGCGTCATCCCGCCGATCGTCGTGCGTTCGACAGCGATCAGCTTGGTCACGGCTTCAACCAGCAAAAACCCGCCCAGACCGACGAGCGAGAGCGAGGCGGTGAGATAGCCGATCGAGACGACGCCATGGTAACCGTAAGGGAAATCCTCGTTCGCTCTGCGGCACGCGATGCGCGTGCAGACGAGAAAGGCGATCGCCGGCACCGATGAAAACGCGTCTTCAAAGAAGCTCGTCCGCATGGCTTGCGAGGTGCCCATGGTGAGACCGAGAAAGGTCGTGGACGAGGCGATATAGATCAATGTCCACGTTTCCAACCGCCGCGCCTTTTTTAGGTCGCGTTCCTTTTCGGGCGGCAGGTCAAAAGCATCGAGGGGCCTCATGGCTGCGCGTTCTCCTGCTGCGCCTGCTGAGCACGGCGTCGCAACATGGCTTTGTCCTGGGCGGCAAGGAATCGGTCCAGCGAAAAAAGCAGCGCGCTCTCGCCTGGCGTCACGGCGAGCACGTGTTTCTTCTCGGTTCCGTATCGATCCTCGATCTCAATGTAAGGCTGCGTAAGACCGAGCTTGGATTTGTAAGGCGTCTCGCTGTCGAGCCCCGCCGCCAGTACATCGATCTCTCGGCGATGCAGCGCTTCAATGAGTTCCGCTTCTGCGCCGCTCCGCCAGGTCACGGGGGCACCGAGGCCTTTCGCCCAAGCCTCGATCAGCTCGGGTTCGAGTCCCGTGACGCGGCCGCCCTCGAAGCGTACCCAGGGTGGGTTGTCCGCCACGCCGACACGCAATTCGCCACCGCGCACGCGGTTTAGCGCCCCGGCACTGTCGCGCGGAAGGGAATCGCAGCCGGCCAAGAAGAACACGGTGAGCGCCACCAGAACCAGAGTAGGCATCATCGTTGCGTTCGAGATAGGCCGAATTCGGTCGGTACAATATTAGACCGGCTTGAAGCGGTACGATTTCGTTTGCGGACCTACTAGCAACACCGGCCCTATCATCCGGCCCAATGAGTTGCGATATATCAAATTCCGGAGGGGCTTATGACAGGGGTGCAAGTCGACCGTACTCGACGAGGGCAACGTGTACTTCCTGCTCCGCCCCCGCGTGCAGGAGGAAGAGCCGGAGAAGATCGGTGATATGACGTTCCTCCAGGCGGAAAAACTCGGCGAGGATGTCCGACGAACTGATCAGCGCAAATCGACCGCGGATCATTCAATCCAAACAGTAGATTCATTAAGACGCTCGCCGTAAATGCGGGTTCGGCTGGGGATTGGTGGTCCTGAAGATTCGTCCCACGTCCCGCACCAGAATCCCGTTGATCGCCGTCGAACGGTTCTGTCCGGTCACGATATAGCGGTGGACGTTCATGCCGTTCGCGGTCCGTTCGTGCAAGCCCAGCTTCAGGAAACGCTTCTGCACTTTGTCCCAGGAGCTATCGGATGCATCGGGCTCTTTGGCGAAATCCTGAAATAAACCGGGGCTGACCAGCAACACGCCTTCCGGTACAACATGAATCCGGGTGCCCGGATTGTTGTAATCCAGCTTTTTGCTGGCAATTCCCGCAACCAGCCAGGATAGGAAGGCTTCGCCGAGATCATCGGGAGAAGCGAAAGACAAAGGTAACTTTACCTCATAGTTCTGATGATCGGCCGAATAGCCGGGTGAGTTGGTGCCGGCATTCATCTGGGCAGTCACGGATTCCGGGATATCCGGTGCTGGAGTGGATCGAGACTTGTCCGAAACCGTGCCTTCCGGTGTTTTATCCACCTGCACCGGCGCCTCGCATCGACGCGGGGAAACCGGCGTGACGGTACCCTGGAATTCGTCGGGCCAGCGATCCCGATTCGGCCAAAGCCGGGAAACCGGAATTCGAATCAGTGTCAGCTCATGCGCCCAACCATCGCCGTTGACCACGGCAAGCCAGATCGCGCGATCGTTGCAGGTCACCAGAACACTGTGTTCCTGCAAGACATCGAAGATACGGTCGTTCTGGGTCGGAATGCCGGTGTGTCCGGATTGCACGAGATGCAAACGTATGGCGTCGACGGTGCGCTTGCTGACCATCCAGAGATCGTCGCCGACTCGCCATCCGGCCGCGCCGTTTCGGTTGAGCGGCAGTTCCTTTTCGTCGATCAGAAACCGCAAGGCAGCGATCAGCTTCTCATGCAACGGAACGACGGAACCGGACGCTGCGCGCTGTCCCGGCTCCGCTCCCAGATTCCGCGCCACCGATTCGGAATCGGCCTTATTGACGATCTCGCCGATCGCTCCGGCCCCCGCCGTATCTCCGCCGATACAGGAAAGCCACGCCGAAAACGCCTCGCGGTCGCCGGCGAGCCAAGCCAAGCCGTCAGCGGGGATGATTCGATTCACCAATAGCAGCGAAGCTTTTTCATGTAATCGATACTGGCGCTTCGGCACGAATTCCGCGCGATACCACCGAGCACGGGGATCGTCCGTCAGACTGCCTGTCCAGGGGTCCCGCGGCCCGAAGTCTTTGCCGCGTTCGTCGAATACCGTAACGACTTGGTCGACGGCCGGTTTCGCCAGGTCGTGCAGCAAGGCCGCCGTAAAAACGGCATAGGTCCACAAATCGCGCTTGTGGTTTATGTCCTCCGGCACAGCGCCGGGCGGCAACAGGTAGGCTTGTCGCAGTTTCAGCGCGATCGTAGCGACCTCCAATCCATGATCGAGCATGCCGCCGGCATAGGCATGATGGTGAGCTTCCGAGGCGGGAAGCTGCTGTACGAATTCGGCAAATCGGTTGATGGCAGCGACGTAGTAGGCCTGGAAATGATGCCGAGTTACGCCCGCCAACTCCTCGATAAGGTTGACATGCTGCCGGCGACTGAACAGCAGCTCGTGGGGAGACAAGACAGGCAAAGCGCCGGCTGGCCGGCAATCAGTTGGTTCAGGCGACAGCGCAGCCGGGGCTGCTGGCGACCGGTGCATGAACCATCCAAAGATCGGAAGCTTCATGGTGAAAACTCCAAGGGCTACCATGCCGTTAGCAGGCATAGAGCCTCTCGCAAAAATACTCTTCAGATCAGATTTGTGCGACCTAAAACCATTTAACTATCCGATCTCTATCCGTGACTCATGAATTCAACGCTTCTGAATTCTTCGAACCCTCAAATTTCTCCGAACAAGCCCGGAAACATGATCTTGACCACGTTGCTCGGAGCGGTGGCCAAGGACTTTTTGCCGCCCCGTCAACTTTCGAGCATAACTCACCTCAACCCCGCCCTGCATTATTGCGTCGCAGAAGCGAGCGCTTGGCAATCAGCTGTTTGGTTGACAGAAAGCAAGAATCGGGCGCGGTGAAAGCTTAGATAGCTTTGATGCTCAGGAGCTACCCAGCGCAGTTCCAAGCCTGGCACGATTCCAAGTCGCTTTAAATCGGCCTCTGCAAGAGAAGGCGATGGCACTAACCGACCTCCTTCATCGAAACTGATCAGGAAACGGTCAAACAAGGCATCGAGGTTGGCGGTCAGCAGAAAGCCGTTGAACACATCCAAACGCTCGGCATCGGACTCGCATTCCGCCCAAGGTTTGGCGTGGCTGGCGCGCAAAACTTCAGGCACAGCTACTCCTGTTACCGCGCAGGCCCCTCCCCAATATTCCAACATCGCTTCGCGGAATTTCTGTTGGCCCACACGCTGGCGAACCATGCGTTCGATTTCCGTCCCGGCCAATCCCGGGGGCAAAGCCGACAACTCCTCATCCAA
The DNA here is from genome assembly GCF_017832375.1 of Methylocaldum sp. RMAD-M. Lineage (NCBI taxonomy): Bacteria > Pseudomonadati > Pseudomonadota > Gammaproteobacteria > Methylococcales > Methylococcaceae > Methylocaldum > Methylocaldum sp. RMAD-M. Next base: position 55,855 of record NZ_JAFIBZ010000012.1, read on the forward strand.
TGCCTTCCGATAGCTGGTAGCGGCCTGAGTAGGCAATGCGCGTGACAAACTTGCCGCTCGGCGCAACAGCGCGGCGAGCGCAGCCTCATTGCCCACTACGAAGTCGCCCTTATCCCAAAGAGCTTGGGGGAAGCCACGCGATAACTCCGGTAACAGCGCATCGGAACCGGACGTGAAACGGACGCTGAAGCCGGCGTCCAGCACAGAAATGATGGCACGGGTGGGATGTCGCGCCGATGCCAGTGTGACGTCATGCTCGTCGGCTACCAGGGTGTGTTCGAAGCCGTTGTCGACGCCGACTTTTTCGATTAGGGCGCGTTGCAGCGGATTCACGGCCAATACATCAAGGCGGCTTACTCTGCCGCGGGATCATCATGGCGGTGATGGGGCAGTTGAACCGCGGGCATAATCAATCTTGGCAGGCGCATGCGCTCGCATTGCGAGGCGAGGTATTCGCGCCAATAGGGCCAGACATGATAGCTGGCATTTTTCAGCGCAAACTCATCGATGCAGTTCTGGGCGAGTTCGGTTTGCAGGCGATACTCGGCTACGAACTCGGCTTCGATGACCGCGAGAACCTTGGGGTCCTCGGCCTCTCGTAATGGCTCAATCCAACGCGTGCCTAGCACCATAAACACGCGCAGCAACCGCCCTTCTCCCTCCACCTCGACGAGGGTGGACTGCTTGACCGCATGCATCTGCTGTACCGTCAATGCCGCAAGGTCGGGAGCGTATTTCGGGTCGAAATCGTCGCTGCAATGGGCAAAAGCACCGCGCAGATAGACGTCCTCAATCTTCAGGCCATCGATAGCTTTTTGCAGGTCGGCGCTGATCATGCGGCGTTTTCGTAGTGTGCGGCGGGTTCGGGTTTCGAGCTGTGAACCACGCGCAGGCGGGGCGTTTTTCGCGGCGTCGCCAGGCTGGACTGATCCGGCTGCCAATCCACGGCTTGCCAGTCGGCCGAACGCGCGGCGACCGCAGGTATCTCCACGCCCGCATCACGCGCCAGCTTGGCGAATGCCTCGGGCACCTCAGACGCCAGCCGCAGCAACTTGTCCATGGCTTCGGATTGCATCACATCGTCGCCTTCGTATTTGGAAAACGCCACCGGCCCGCCGCCGAAAATCTGCGAGGCCTGCGCCTGGGTAATACCCAAGCGCTCCCGGATCGCACGCACCTCTGCACCAGGCAGCAGACCGTCCACCTGCTTTTTGAAGGCAATCATGGCGCGTTTGTTACGGCGGATGTGCTCGGCGCTACCCTGCTCCGATCCGCAAGCATCACACTCGGCAAAGTACAGAGGCAACGATGCGTGTTGTCCTTTGTATTCAACCTCGCTGAAGTCCATGCGCTCATGCAGTTGTCCTTCTTCGCATAGCGGGCAAAGTTGGGTTTGAGGGTTCATACTGGCTACCTCTCCTCGGGCGGGTGGCAAGAGATGATCAACATCATGTTGCCGGAGCGCCCAATCGCAAATTTCACATAATATTCAACATCCATGTGCTTGTTGGCGGTTTCTATCCATTGCCGAAAGAACAGTTGGTAACTGTCGCAAGCCGCCCAGGCGCCGCCCGGTTTGTTGGTACACCACTGGCTCCCTTTGAACTTTCCACCATTCAAAGCGATTTTCACCAGATCGACGACATCGGCGGGCTCCATATCGTATTTTTGGACATCACGCATGCACTTTTGCGTCCAAAGCTTAATTGCCGCCTCGCCTGTAGCCAGTATGGCCAGCACTTCCTCCCTTGTGTACAGCGGGCCGTCGGGGATGCGGCGGTCGGCCTGATCGTCCGACGGCGGCGTACCGGCATAAGCGCTCAGGTTTTTCCTAGTATTTACCATGATGGTAAGTATGTCTATAGGTTTCGCCACGGCTATCCGAAGGAGGTGACAAAGCCTTCATGACAATTCGCCCTTCTCCAATCGATCCCACGCCGCCAGCACCAGCCGCTGAGTGCGGTATTCGCCGAAGGCACGCATCTCGTTGTTCTTGAGCACGCGGAAGGTTTCGGAGGGGTAATCCTCGCCCATCACGTCGGCGGGGTCGAGGATGTAGCGCAGTTCGTCGCGGGTCAGGCCGTAGAGGCGGGCGTACCAGGCGTCCAGTTCGGCGCGGAGGTGAGCGCGGCGTTCGGGGTCGAAGGGGAACGGCTCGCCGTCGTAACCGAGATCGGCGGCCCAGGCTTGCAGATCGTGGGCGGTGTAGGTCAGTTCGAGGACGCGGGGGACGATGAAGGAGAGGTCGGTTTCGGTGTAGCGGTCGGGGGGGAGCACGGGTAGCTGCTTGAAGATAAAGTAGTTCATGTGCGTGCCGCCGGTTTTATGGCGAGCTACGAAGTCGAACGCCAAGGCGCAAAGATTACCCAGTAATGCAGCAAAAGCCGAGTTGTTTTCCCGTTCAGCAAAGAGCATGAGCGGCATTTGATTACCCACCCCAACCCTCGGCACCACCGACGCAATCACCGTGCGTTCGTCCGTCGCCCGGCAAATATCCCGCCAGCCCATCAGCCAGCCGCGTGACCAGTTCTTATCGCTCAGACGTTGTTCGACTTCCGCCTCGCTGACCCAGTAACGCGGGGTGACGGTGAAACTCGGATCATTTTTGTCGTCGAGCGTGACATCGCCGCTGTTTCCGTCGGAACCGTAGCTCGCCCAGCGGTGGTCGAACTGGTGGATCATCTTGGCCTCGTACAGTGGCAGCAGGCCGGGGCTGGGGGCATCGGCAAACAGGTGGCTATCGTTGGCCATGTCCAGCATACGCATGAAGGAAATTCCCCACGGATTGCCATTCGGCTTGCCCTCCTCGATCAGCACCGGTGTGGCGCGGTAGAGCTTCTTGGTGAGTTCGGCATCGCGTTCGCTGCGAAACACCGGGCAGGTGAGCGTATTGGGGTTGATGAGGCGGAATTCGTCCGGAGTGAGACGGAAGCGGCGGCGAGAATCCTTCAACTGATCGACTTGCGTGGCAAAGCAGACGAACTCCGCCTGCTCGGCAGCCCCTAGCGTAAGGAGGCAAAATTTGTAACTGCGATGCACGTCTTCGAACACTGCTTCACGATTTTCAATGTCGTACAGGCTCACCAAGCGTCCAGCTTGGGTGATATTGGCAAAATAAGCTTTGGTGCTGTCGTCTGTGGCGATGCCTGTTGGCACGATAAAACCTGCACGGCCCCGAGGCGCCGTTATCTGATTGATGGTTTCGGCAAACAAGGCATAGGTGTTCACATCCCCCACTCCGGTCAACGGATAGCGACCACCGTCTTCCCCCTTCACATGGGCGAACAGGCTGGCGGCTTCGGCGGTGCGGCGGGCGCCAATGAATTCGGCGTACAGGCGCTGTTCCGCCTCGCACTCGTGGGGCGGATGATCCATTTGCGGATAGAGATGGCGGGCCAGCATGCCCTCCGAGAGCCATTGGATGCGCTGGGCGCGCTCGGCCTTGTTTTTCGCCTCGGCCACGTGGCGGTGGCGGGTGGCGAAGAATTCCTCCTCTTGCAGCTTGATCCGTTCCCAGGGCGGATTGCCCAACACACAGTCAAAGCCCCCCGTCGCGAACACCTGCGGAAAGGCCAACGGCCAGTGCAGCACGCGGGCTTCGCGGCAAACGGCCTGCGCCGCGGCCAATTGCCGCCGGTGGCCGGCGTCGAGGGTATCGGTCAACAGGGCCAGATACAGCGTGGCGCTGGTAGGGATTTGAGTTTCCCGGTCGGCGGTTTTGGGCAGCAGGTAGGCGCCCAGCAGGAGGTCGGCGGCGTGGGCGAGACGGCTCTCCTTCGCCTGCTGCAAGAAATCGCGGTAGGCAGTTTCCTTGGCGGCGATGTCCTGCGTGCTGTTCTCCGGCAGGGCTTCGAGGATTTGCAAGGCGGCCAGGCTATCCGCGTCGTCGAAGCGCAGCCGGGTTTGCTTGCCTTTGAGGTCGCGTTCCAGTTGCTTGAGGCCGACGGCGTTGGCCTTGGCCAGCCGCTTGCACACGTCCTTGTCATCGCCCGAAAGCGGCTTGTAGGCGTCCTTGGCGATGCCCTGTTCCAGCGCTTTCAGATCGGTCAGGCCCAGCAGCGCATCGCCGCATTGCAAATGGTGGTCGAGGAAGGACAGCGGCCGGCCTTCCTCGTAGCCTTCCAGCCACAGGGCGGTGCGGGCCAGTTCCAGCGCCATCGGGTTGCGGTCCACCCCGAAGATGCAGCGTGCCACGACTTCGCGCAAGGCATGACGGTAGTCCTGAGGTGTAACTGCACCCTCCGGGCTTTGTAACTGGGCAAGCTTTTCCGCCAAGCGGCGGGCGGCGGCGAGCAAAAAGTGACCGCTGCCGCAGGCAGGGTCGATCACGCGGATACTCAGCAGTGCCCCGCTGGGATGGGCAGGATTGGAAGCCAGGCGTTGTTCGATCACTGGATCAAGGGCGGATTGGATCAATTCCTGCACCAGTGAGTCCGGCGTGTAGTAACTGCCCGTGTTCTTTCGATCGTTGCCAGCGGTATTTATGAGTTCAAACGTCTTTTGAAGTGCATCTGGTCTCGGATCAAACTCCAGCAGGCTTTCATAGACGCTGCCCAGTTCCTCCGGCCCCATGTTGCGGTAGTCCACCGGCGCCGGGGCGCCGTTGTGACTCGCCCAGCGCAGGTGTTTCAGGGCGGTCAGCAGGTGGTCATTGTCGAGACCGGCGGCGTCGAGATGGGGGCATTGACTCACGGCGAACAGCCCGCCCAAGGCCGGCAGCGCCAATCGCCGTTCGCCATCCGCCAAGCCGCGAAAGACGATGCGCACGGCCTGCCAGTGGTCGTCGAAGCGATTGCGGGCGCGTCGCTTGAGGCAGAGATCGCGCAACCGGGCCAGCGCATAGCCTTCGGCATAGGCGCGGCGGGCGGCAAGCGCCTCCTGGCTGTCGTCGTTGCCATGCAGCAAGCCCCGCTCTTCCACGCTGAACAAAAAGATCAGCCGATAGACGAGACGCAAGAGTTGCTGGAAATAGGCGTCCTTGCTGAGTTCGCCGGTGTGGAGAGCGGCGCGCAGCGCCTCATTGCCGGGATGCTGCAAAAAGCCTTCGCCCAAGGTACGCAGGGCTTCGGTGACAGCCGGGCTCAGGCCTTTGCGCACGCGGGCGCCTTCTTTCTGCCCGGCGACACGCCATTGTTCCCAAATGCAGGCGCCCTCGCCCCCTGCCCCTCTCGCAGTTGGGGAGGGGAGCGGTGCCCGGCTGACATGCAGCAGATGCCAGACGTTGGCGAATTCGGCGAAGCGCTGGCCGCCGAGCAGGTCTTGCAGGTCCACTTCCAGAAAGCTGGGGCGGGTGAGCGTGGCGGCGTCGCGCAACAGGCGCAGTTGCTTGCCGTTGCAGACCATGCCCCAGCAGTGTTCGGCGCTGGCGTTGAGCAACTCCTGCAGGGCCTGGAAGGCGGATTTCTTTCTCGGTGAATGGCGAGTAGCGAGTGGCGAATGGGAAGTCGGCGAGTGGCGAATGGCGAGTGGCGAATGGTCTTCCTTCTTACCATTCGCTACTCGCCATTCACCATTCGCCATCACGGCGAAGCGCGGGTCGGCCTCATCCAGCCCCAACGGGTGCGGGGCGACGACGATGGGCACCTGGCCCGCGAGCAGCGACACCGGGTAGCGGCGATCTGCCACGGCGATATCGGATACAGGCTGGATTTGGGTGTAGCCGAAGGCATCGCGCAGCAGTTCGCGCACAAAGTTCTGGGTGATAGCGGCCGTGTCCAGATCGGCCCGCTCCATCTGGACGGCGAAGTGCTTCCACTCGGCACAGGCGATCTGAAAGGCGCGGCCGTATTCATCCTTGAGCTTGAGCCCTTTCGGGATGGCGTAATCGGCCTCGGTCTGGTGCTGGGCGACGCCGAGCGCGGCTTTTTCCAACTGGTCGGGGAGGAACAGGCCGCCTTCGAGGGTGAGCGTCGGCAGGCTGAGGGCGCCGGCGGTCTTGCGGATGCGCTTCATGTTGGAGGGCGGTGGGTAAAGATCAGGGACTATCCCAGGGATTGAACAGTTCGACGGGGATCTGTTCAAAATCGCGGATGTTACGTGTGACCAGCGTCAGGTCATGTTCAAGGGCCGTCGCGGCGATCAGGCTGTCGATGGCCGGCAAGGGCCGGCCTGCCCGGGCGAGCACGCGCCCCCAGCGATCGGCAATCGCCGCGTCGATGGGTAAAACGCGGCCGAAGAAAAATGCAGGAAGCTCGGTTTCCAGCCAGTCGAGCAGAATTTGACGACGGAAGGCATCGGGACATGCCTCGATGCCCTTGCGTATTTCGCCCAGTGTCAACACGCTGAGGTATAACTGGCTGGCGGGTTTGGCGGCCAGCCAGTCGACCAGTCGCGGGTTGGGATTCTTGCGCCGCAGTTCGGAGAGCACATTGGTATCGATCAAATAGCTCAAAACGAGACCTCTCGCGTGAGGCTGCGGTCCCGCTCCAGAGCAAGATCTTCATCGCCCCAAAGGGGGGATTGACGCATGAACTCGACGAGGGATTTTTGTCGTTGGGCCAGTTGGTCGAATTGCTCGCGCGAGAGCACGACAGCAACGGATTTGCCGTGCGAGGTGATTTCCTGCGGGCTGTGCTGGGCTTCCCGGAGCAGCGCCGACATTTTGGCTTTGGCTTCATTGAGCGGCCAGGTATGCATGATAGCCTCCCGTGCATGACTAGAATGGTCACATTTATAGCGCATTCGACCACCACTCGCCATTCACAGCGCGTCCGGTAACAATACATAAACGCCCATCACATCCACCGGCAGGCAGGACTGGACGCTGTATTGGCCGATATCGCGGGCGGCTTCGCGCACGCGCTGGTGATCTTCCAGCAGGGCCTTGGCGCGCTGCTCGGCCAGCGCTTGGAGTTGCCGCGGGTGGCCGGCGAGAAAATCCAGCGCGGTACGGATTTCGCGCCGCAGGGTTTCCGCCGGCAGGTTGCCGCTGGGGGTGCATTCGAGCAGCCGGGCCACGCTGTCGTCGCTGAGCCATTGCGGCTGGCTACGGCCTCGCACGGCCAGCGCCACGGTTTCCTCGGCCATCATCTGGAAGGGTTCGCGGCGGCGCACGTAGCCGAGTTGGTGGCGCAGGCGCAGCAGGTACACCGTGGTGACCACGTCCACCGCCTCGGTCAGGGTGGCGGCACAGCGGGCGGCGACCGGGCGTTCGCCGGTCAGGCTGTCTTCCAGCAAATGTTCGGCCAGTATTGAGACCAGCGGATGGCTGCGGTGCAGTTCGTGAAAATCGATGAGCAGCGGCTTGGTAATGCCTTCGTCGGCCAGGCGCTGCTTCAGCGCTTCAGGCAGATGCTGGGGCAATAGCCGGAATTGCTGCCTGGGCGCCGGCTCCAGCGGGGCATTCAAGCGGGCGCAGGCGCTCTGCACAAAGCGCCGAACATCCGCTTGGGTGCCGAGGGCTTCTTGTTGCTTTTGCCATTCCGGCAACACTTCGTCAGGGCGAATGCGGCGCTGGGCAAACACCGTGCGATTGGCCTTGGCTTTTTCCAGCGCGTCCTTCCACTGGGCTTCCAGCGGCGCGAGGATCCGCTCGGGCTCGCCGAAGTCGAAACTCATCTGCTGCGGCCCCTGGCGTTGAGTTTCACTACGTTTCATCAGCGCGGCCTTGACTAAGGCCTGGTTGATGCGCACTTCGTCTTCGGGCAGCGGCACCAACACGCCAAGCTCTCGCTGGATAGCCTCGCCCTTGCGCAGAATCACGTTGAGCACGAAGCCATCCACCGGATTGTCCTGGCCCCAGAGCAGCGTGCAGCGTACTTCGCCGGCGCGCTGGCCGAAACGGTCGACACGGCCTTCGCGTTGTTCATGGCGGGTGGGATTCCAGGCGAGATCGTAATGGATGACGGCGGTGAACAGGTGTTGGAGATTGATCCCTTCGGAGAGGCAGTCGGTGGCGACCAGGATGCGCGATTCGTTTTCCTCCATCGCCTCGACCCGCTCGCGGCGTTCCTCCGGGGTATATTCGCCGGTCACGGCTTCCACGCCGGTTTTCGGGAAGGCTTTGCGCAAGTGCTCGGCCACATAGTGGGCGGTAGCGACGTAGCGGCAGAACACCACCGGCTGGTAGCCGTCTTCCAGCAGGGCTTCGAGATGCCGGATCAGCGCGGCGAGCTTGGGATCGCCCGCTTTGCCGGAGAGGCGCTGCGCCTCGGCAATCAGGGCTTGCAGGCGGCTGGCGTCCTGCAATTGGGCCGGGGGTTCGAGGTCGCTGCTACCGAGATCGTCCGCTTGGCCATCGTGCAGGCGCTCATCGGTGAGCAGTTCGTCGGTTTCCACACCGCCTTCCAGGCGGGTGGTCAGGGCTTTGACCGCAGCCGCCGGCGAGGAAGCGACACAGCGCAACAGGGCGAGCGTGGCGTACCAGATCAGGCGGGCGCTGCCGCCGCCGGACTGCTCGATGCTTTCGGCCAGCTCGCGGCAGTAGCTCTGTACATTATCGAAGAATGCCCCCCAGTCGCCGCTGAGCGGGTAGGTGACCTCGGTTTTCATGCGGCGTGGGAAGCCTCGGCCGTCGCCGGTTTCCGCTTGCCATTCGGCGATGTCCTTGCGGCGACGCTGCACGAAATGACGGGCGAGTTCCTGGCGCAGTGGATCGCCGGAGGATAGGCGGCCTTGCAGCGCGGCAAAGCGCGCATCGAGCAGCGATAACAGGTTGTAGAACGCGCTTTCGTCGCCGGAGTGCGGGGTGGCCGTCAGTAGCAGCAGGTGGCGGTGCGGATCTTGCGCCAGCCGTTGCAGTAATTCAAACCGCAATTGTTTGCCCTGCCCACTGGCGGCGCAGGTGTGGGCCTCATCGACGATGATGCATTCCGGCGCGATGGCGAGGAAATGTTCCCGGTGACGCTCGCTCTTGATGTAGTCCAGACTGACCACTACCACGGGGTAATGATCGAAGAGGCTGATGCCATGAGGCAGGTTGCGCTCGATGCGCGAAGCCGAACTGGCCGTCAACGCTACCGCATGCAGATTGAAGCGGGTTTCCAGCTCGCTTTGCCATTGCTCGACCAGATGCGGCGGGCAGAGCACGGCCAGACGGGCGATTTCGCCACGATCGATCAATTCGCGGGCGATCAGGCCGGCTTCTATGGTTTTGCCGATGCCCACGTCGTCGGCAATCAACAGACGCACAGTTGTCAGGCGCAAGGCCATCAACAACGGCACCAATTGGTAGCCGCGCGGCTCGACGGCGATATTGCCGAATGAGCGGAACGGCCCGCCGCCGGCGCGCAGTTTGAGGCGCAGGGCATCGCGGAGCAGCAAGGCGGCGGCGTGATTGCCGGCTTGATCGGGCTCCGGCCAGGGAAATGTGGCGGGCTCGACCGGTTGCAATTCCAGTTCGGGAATCAGGGCAACGATGTCGTCGTCGGCACCGCCCAAGGGACGCAGGCGCAGCCAGTCGCGACGCGATTCGCTTTGCACCACCCATTCGCGGCCCCGGGCGCGAACGAGATTACCGGGCATGAAGTCGTGTTCGAGAGTGGTCATTGTTGTTTTTCGTGCGGGCCGAACACGTCGGCATGGGTGGAAAATTGAGCGGGCCATTGGGCCGGATCGGAAAAGTCGAGCACTTGCCAGCCTTTATCGGTCAGCAGGCTCTGTAGCTCGGGCGATATTGGTTCAAGAAAAACCAGTGCTCGGGTAGCTTTGTACTGGCCGGCGGCAGTGGCGGCGCCCTGATTGACGGTAACCTGGGTCGCGTCCGGCGGGTTCAAGCCGCCATCCGCAAGTGCCTGCAGCCACTGGTCGAGTCGGCCATTGTCTCCAATTCGGGCCGTGGCGGCCGGTTCGGCGCTTTGCGCCGGCTTGGGCGGTTGCACCTCGGCATTGGCAAGCGCCACCAACAGCTTGAGCGCATCGGTATCGCGGCGGTTGATGTGCTCGTGGTCCGGCTGGTTGAAATAAGAGAGCAGACACTGATAGCACCCGGCCTCGCAGATGCGGTTGCCCAGGGTGTCGGTCTGCTCCAAGCTCGATAACTCGTCCAGCTGCCACAGCCCTTGCGGCGCTCTGTGGTGCATGAGCTGCAAGGCATTGCTAGCGACTTGCGCCAGGCTGGCGGGCTCGCTGGCCAGCCGGGTGAGAACACCTGCGCCACCCTCCGCCGCTTCATAGAACAAAAGTGCCTGACGCTGGTCGGCCTTGGGCAACGGTTCCGCCACCAGTTCTGATTCCTCGATCTGAAACGTCATCTCGATGCCGCGCTTGAGCGCCGCCTGCAAGGTGGCCATGGTCTCAATTGGTAATGGATGCAGCGGCGCCAGGATCAGCAGGTTACGGTGGTCCTCGACGAATGGGACGATGCGCTGATTAGGCACCTTGTCGAGCAGGGCTTCATCGTTACCGCCCTCGTCACTGTCGTCGGGGGCATCCTGCTTGCTCCATGTGCCGGTGATCGGATTGATGTAAAAACCGAGTTGTTCCTTGTCCTTGCGGCGGCGCCAGCCGCGATTGATCCGCCACAGGCGTGCAGCCGGCGCATAAGTCAGCTCGGCTAATATCTCGTCACCGCTTGTGACGATTGCCTTGCGCTTTTGGACGACCCCATCCGGCCCCGGTAGGAAACGATAGGTGGTCTGGAGCTCGAAGCCTTGGCGCTGGCGCTCTTCGTCGTTGATGGAAATACGTTCGACGGGCACGGTTTCGACGGTCTCGATGCGGTAAAGCTCGCGTACCCAGTCGTGCTCGGTCAGCAGAGCATCACAGTTTTCACAGGTGTTGACCACGGGGTGAGCGCCGCCAGGTTCGCCCAGATGGCCGTAGCCACATTGGCTGCAAATCAATGATGAGATGGTGGCCAACTGGCTGTTGCCGGAGATGTGGTCGGCCGACCCCACGTTGAGCTTGGCTCGTACCACGCGGTACGTCCGACCCTGGTGGTAGATGAGGCTGCGCGGGCCAAACTCGGAAAGCGCCAAAAAACGCGGGCGACTGACCATGCTGCCTTCGTCATCCTGGCCCGTACCACCCTTGCTGCCAGTGGCGGGAATCCAGGCCATCAGCGGCAGGCGGGGGAAATTGTACCCAGGCAGGAATCCTTGGCTGGCCAGGTAGCGATAGGTGTAAAAATCAGAATTCTGGGTATTACCGCTCTTGAGCAACACGGCGTATTGACGTGCTGCGTCACTATAACGACGTTGGGCGTTTTGCCTCTCGCTGTGAGAAGCCGTGTGACTCTTGACGATCTGATCGGCCATGCTCATTTGCGTGCGGGTGGCATCGAATAACACACGCCAACGTTCCAGGGCTTTGGAGAAACGTTGCGGTGCTTGTTCGATCACCTGCCGAACATAGGCCGGCGAGAACCAGTCGCTGCCATCGAGTTCATTTCGAAGCTGATCGATAACGCGGGCCGCAGCTTCTTGCGCCCGCTCCTGCACCGCTGGGTCATTGAGGCAGTCGTAGTAATGCTTGATCAGCGGCTTGTCCGGCTGATCGAGGTCGAGCATGGGCGCGATGCTGGAATCCAGTTCGACTTGCGCGCATGCCAGCCAGACCGCGTGAAGATGACTTTCAACCAGATCGCGGTTGACCAAATCCAGTGTAGGCGCCCGTACTACACCATGCACCATCTCGTCGGCATGGTGGAAGAACCATTGATCGTGCGGACTCAACGAGGCACAGTAGGTAATGACCAGGGCTTGCTGGCCGGAACGCCCGGCCCGGCCGCTGCGTTGTGCATAATTGGCCGGTGTGGGCGGCACATTGCGAAGATAGACCGTGTTGAGCGCGGAAATGTCGACGCCCAGTTCCATGGTGGGCGAGCAGAACATGACGGGAAGCCGTTCCAGCGGGGCTTCGTGCGCCGGATTACTGGCCCAGTCCTGGCGATCCTTTTCGGTGTAGCGGAAACGCTGCTCCAGCCATTGGCGGCGGGACGCATCGACCTGCGCGGTGTGCTCCTGCGCTTCGAAATCAAACAGAGGGTGGCCGGGCCGGCGCAGCAAATCAGCGACATTCAGGTAGAGTTCGCGAAAGAATAAATTGACGCGGCTGTCTTCGACCGGCATCTCATCGGCGGTCAGGCGCCAGTCCAGCGCCGCCGCATTCAGACGCCAACCGACCAATTGTTGCTCGATCGGGTGTTTTTGCACATAGCCATATAGGTTGGCAGCCTGAAGCAAGGCTTCAACCAGTTCAGTCCACTCCGGATCTTTCCATAGCGGAATCTGGCCGGCGAAGGCGGTTTGTTTCCAAAAGCCGGCCGATTTTATTCGGCGCAACAGGCGCGAGCGTGGCCCTCCGGTAACGAGGTCGGTCCGTGGCTTACCCCTGTACTCCGGGCGTTTACCGAGAATCAGATACTTCGCGGTTTCCAGTTGTTCGTCCGGCGCAAAAGCCCAACGGTCGTTCAGGTAGGAATAGGCGCTGGTGCGGGCCTTATCCTGCTCGACGGCATCCAGATAGCGGCTTTCCAGACAGAGACTGCCGCGCATGGCATCGAAGATGAGTTGACACAAAGCCGCACGATGGCCAGCACTCAGCTTGGCGAGCGTGGCGCTCTTGGTGAATGCCGAATCGTCGGCGCAAAACTCGTCCAGGCTACGGTAGCGAATGGCGAGCAGGCCGAGTTGATCGAGATTCGGGTTGTTGAATCGCCAACCGCGGCGGAGATCGCGCAGCAGCCGATAGCCGATGATGAAGCGCAGCGTCCGTTGTGCTTCCTGCCGCGCTAGACCCATGAGCTTTGGCGTGCGCAGGTACTCGACGAGGGTCGCTTCATCGAGTTGGTCAAAGCCCAGCGCCTTGAAGACCGCATCCGCCAGTTGCTCCTCATTCAACTCGCCGTTGCTGACCTGTAAAGCGCCGATCAGTCCGGAGCGCAAAGTCAGCAGGAAAACGAAGTCATTGAAGTGCCCGGCTTGCAGGGCAGCATCCTGGCGGTTGTCGGTAAAGCCGAGCAACTTGCGTGGATCGGGTTGTCCCGGGAGTGCGGACTCGGTCTCGGTCTCGGTAAAGAGCTGACGTAGTGCGCTGAGTGTGAGGATGGTGGTTGCAGACGAGCGGCCTTCACCCGAGAGGCTGGATAGGCGGTTGATGTCTTTGCCGTGGGCTTCGTGAACTTGACCGCAGCTCAGGCAGAAGCGGAATTTGCCGGGGATGTACCAGTACTGTTCGCCGCCGCCTTCGCTGCCTTGCGTATCGACCGTTACCCGATATGGCACGGCTTTCTTGTAATTCTGTTTGACTTTGGGTTCGGCTCGACTGAGATCCAGCCAGGTTTCCGGCAAGTCCTCCAATTGCCCCCGGTACTGTTGGCTTGCCCGAACGGGACATAGGAATCCATACGCCATGTCGTCCCGGTCCTCCGAGGCGATGTCGTCGATCTCTCGCGGCCGATAGCGGGCAGGGTCTTGCCTTGACCTCCAGACAGGGTGGTATTCCTGACCGCAGTCACGGCAGAAATGCACAGGGTACAGCTGAACGCCTTCGTCTTGGCGGCCCGGCGCAAAGCGTTGGGCATCCAGCGTAATGTGGCGCTTGCCTTGCGCTTCGAGCGTGGCGAGCACTTTACCGGGGCCGCTGATGAACTGATGGAGCTTGAAGGCAAAAGGTGGCCGGCCTTGCGGGGTCTGGACCTCGTGTGCGGCAATCAGAAAACGCTGTAAACCATTACGCGCTTCTTCAACGGTGCTTCCGCAGTCCTGGGCCAGTTTCTGGCTGGCTGCTTGCAGCGTCATGGGCTTGGCGCGGCGCGGTGGCTCATCGTCCGGGAGTTCAATGCCCAGATTGAGTTCTACCCAAATTGCCAGGGGATCGGATCGAAACGCGTCAAAATCACCCCACTCAAAAACCTGCCGAGTCACTGCCGAATAGAGTTGCGCCTGTATGGAAGACACGTCCTTGAGAGGGTCCGTTACCCGCTCTAATGTCTCTCCGATGATATCCTGCTCGGTAATGCTGACACCGAAGAGCTTGCTGGCCACCTCTGCTACGGTTTTGTTGCGGTCGGCGTGACTACCTGCGTTCGACATGGTTGCCGAGGTGCCGATACAGACCAAGGCATCGGCTTGCAAACGCTCTCGCAGGCGACGAACCAACAATGCGACATCCGCCCCCTGCCGACCGCGGTATGTATGCAACTCATCGAGGATCAGGAACTCCAGGCCATGACAATGTTCGACCACGCGTCGGTCATCCTCGTCGAAACGCGTCAGGATGAGCTCCAGCATCATGAAATTGGTCAGAAGAATGTCCGGCGGGTTATCGGCAATGGCGGTGCGTTCGGTCTGTGTCTCCTGTCCAGTGTAACGGGCTACCGAGAACGGCCGCTGTCCATCCGGGTAATCATGCAAAAACTTATCGAGTTCTTCGAGCTGACTATTTGCCAGCGCGTTCATCGGATAGATGACGATGGCACGGGTGCGCGGTGTCTTGTCCTGCTCCTTAGCCTTAAGTATCCGATCAATCACCGGGATGAAAAACGAAAGCGACTTGCCCGAACCGGTGCCGGTTGTGACGACATAGCTTTGCCGATTTTGGCCCTTGGCAATTGCTTGCATCTGGTGGGCGTAAAGCTGTAACGGCAGGACTTGTCCTTCAGTCTTCCCGATTTGAAATATCTCTGCACAGACCTTATGGAGAAGTCCTTCTGCAGCGAGTTGCTGGACAGTCCCTTTGCGCTGATAGTTCGGGTTGATCTGGATGAGTGGCTCCGGCCAATAACGGCCTTCTGCATATTGCCGCTCGACTTCATCGCGGATATCGGTGACTTCGATTCGAACAAAACTGCGAGAGAAGGTGCGATACCCTTCGATCAAGGTATCGCGAAAGTTAAATACGTTTAACATTCTGATTTTTCATCACACTGGAGACGTTGTCCGGGTGTCCTCACCGCTGGTTTCTGCGTTCGACCTAATGCACCGAACACTTCTGTTGGGGTGGCATCCACCGTTGTCCATTTGAATACTTCACGGGGTCGTTGTACCCAGGAATTGTTCGATTGCTACCGCCCGTCCCGGAAACGCATGCAGCACTTTCTTGTCTGCCGTTACCAACGAGATTCGCAGATAGCGGGCGAGCCACACAAACTCGCAATCGTATGCGCTGCAGCCACTTTCTATTGCAAGATCGAACACTGCAGGTCCGTCGATGGCTGCTTCGGGTACCGTAATGACTTCTTGCGCTCGAGCCAAAAAACTATCGGCATCACTCCGGGCGATATTATCGCGACGAACTGCGCCGAGGAGAACATTGCGGAATTCGGAATGGATAAGTTGGGGTGCGAACCAATCGGGATCCTTGATCAGAACTGCCTCGGCCTTAGCCGTATGAGGGGTTGGCAACAGCAAGTAAGCAAGCAGATTGGTATCGACCAAAATCATGGCCGGCCGGCCTCCTTCCAGCTATCCACATCGGTTTCACTAATATTCGGGGGGTAACGGTCACGTACCGCCCGAATGCGCTGCAGCAGTTCGGTTTTGTCGTGGGACGGCTGTTGAACATGCCGTTCGAGAGCGAAAAGAATTTCTTTCGTAAGACTTCGATGATGCTGTCGAGCGATATCCACTAACCGCTGATATAACGTGTCGGGGATGTTCTTGAGAGTGATGCCAGGCATGGCTGCCTCCTGGTGGTGATATGCCACCATTATACCACCACTCCCGACTTAATAAGACGACGTGGATTTCAGGTTTACTGTCAGCAGAGAGGTAGCTGCCAGGAATCGCCCAAACCTTCGAAGATGACTGTAAGTCGGCCCAGTGGGAACGACGCTGCGATATGACGACACTTAATCTGTCGCTAATGTGTGGCTTCCAAGGATCTCTGCTGGGGTTGTAAGCCGGAATCCTCGATTCTTCCGGGGCATCAAACTTTCCAGTTTACGACGCGTTAGATGGCCGGATTGCTGCCTAGTCAGCCCTGATTCGGCCGGAATTGGCGGCAAAGACTTTTCACTTTTGGCATCAATTACGGAAAGTTCTGCTGAATAAATAAGCAGAAATGATCGTGCGAAGCGCTATCGGGAAGAGTTTGATCAGGAATCGATCTTGCAGGTGAATTCATCAGCCTGTATATCCTTTCCTAAGTCCGCAACGGGCCGCCATGAGTAACGACATCACTGCCGAAGACTCGCTCTGGCTCCGATGGGAGAAGGAGGCCCGGTACTACGAAGTCCACCTCCAGAAGGACCCGTGGGACGAGTGGGTGCTGCCCCGGATCCGGGGCCGTCGCGGACCGACGACTGGCCAGGTGAATATCCTTGAATAGCCGCATGAACGTCCCGTTATCGCTCGTATTCCGTGGCGTGATCCCTTTTTGAACACATCAGCGAATGAATCGACTCGATCAATCCGCAATAGCATCGCCGTCGGGCGCCCGCATCCCGGCGGCCATCTGGGCTCTCGGTTTCGTCAGCCTGCTCATGGACATCTCGTCCGAGCTCATCCATAGCCTGCTGCCGGTCTTTCTCATTACTTCCCTAGGCGCAAGCGCGTTTGTGGTAGGGCTGATCGAGGGGGCGGCGGAAGCCACCGCGCTGATCGTCAAGGTCTTTTCCGGCGCCCTGTCGGACTACTGGGGCAAACGCAAGCCCCTGGCCGTCCTCGGCTACGGTCTGGGCGCGGTATCCAAGCCTCTGTTCGCGCTGGCGACGAGCTCCGGTCTAGTGCTCGCCGCGCGGCTGATGGACCGGGTCGGCAAAGGCATCCGCGGGGCGCCCCGCGATGCGCTGGTGGCGGACATCGCGCCGCCCGAGGTGCGCGGCGCGGCCTTCGGCCTGCGCCAGTCGCTCGACACGGTGGGCGCCTTCCTCGGCCCGCTCCTCGCCATGGGGCTGATGCTTGTCTGGGCGAACGACTTCCGCGCCGTGTTCTGGGTGGCCATCATTCCTGGGTTTCTCGCCGTCACGCTGCTGTTCTTCGGCGTACAGGAGCCGAAAAGGGACAAGTCGGAACACCGTGCCATCAATCCGATCCGGCGCGAAAACCTGCGCCGGCTGTCTGCAGCGTACTGGTGGGTGGTCGGGATCGGGGCCGTGTTTACCCTGGCGCGATTCTCCGAAGCCTTCCTCATCCTGCGTGCCCAACAGGGCGGGCTGCCGATTGCCTTCGCCCCACTGGTGCTGATCGGGATGAATGTCGTCTATGCGCTGTCGGCCTATCCCTTCGGCAAGCTCTCGGACGGCATGAGCCACGCTAAATTGCTTGCGCTGGGTTTGGTCGTCCTGGTCGGTGCCGACGTCGCGCTGGCTTACAGCGACCACTGGACCTGGGTCTGGCTCGGCATCTCCCTGTGGGGCTTGCACATGGGCATCACCCAGGGGCTGCTGGCGACGATGGTGGCCGATACCGCGCCAGCGGATTTGAGAGGCACGGCCTATGGCTTCTTCAACCTCATGAGCGGACTCGCCATGCTCCTGGCCAGCGCGTTAGCCGGACTGCTGTGGGACCAGTTCGGCGCCGCTTTCACCTTCGTTGCCGGGGCGATATTCAGCGCGGCTGCGCTGGTTGTCATCCTGCTCCGAAGCGGTGTTCGGGCACGCCGAGCGTGATCGTCCAAGTGTTCATGGCTTGCGATCGAAATTTCCGGACACATCGAGACCTAGATGCCGAATCCCGTACCGCGGTTTTGAGCGTCGCATGCACCAGGATCGGTTGAGCGGCCGATGGCGGGAGGAGCATCAATACCCACAACGCGATGATGAACAAACGCGGGCTAGAACCTAAATCGGTAGGTCGCCAAAACGTTGAGTCCGGGAGCGAAAATGCCGGATCCGTGCGACTTGTATTTCTTGTCGGTCAGGTTTTCCAGTTCCAGCAACAGCTCGTGTTGGGGATGCGGCGTATAACCCGCCTTGAGGTTGAACACAGTGTATCCCGGCGTTCCTCCGGCACCGATGCGCGGGTCTTCGATGTCTCCCTTAGCGAGTTGGTCCTGATTGTCGGCCCACCAGACCGAACCCTCGATCCACAGGCGATCCATGGGGTAGTAGACCAGACGGGCCGCACCGTTGAGCGGGGGAATCCGTCGCAGCGGGGCCTTCGTTTTCGCGTCACGTCCCTCGGTCCAGGTCAGGGTTGCGCCGACCAGCCATTGAGCATTCAAGGGATATTCGGCACTGGCCTCCACGCCCTGGATTTCGGCGTCATTGATGTTTTGGCGCTGCTGGATCGGCGCGCCGTCGGCCCGCCGGCCTACGGTAACCCGATCGATAAATCCTTCATAGTCACTATGGAAGTAAAATATCTCGGCACTTAGGACCTCATCGCGATATTTGAGGCCGATTTCTTTGGAGAAGGATTCTTCCGGTTTCAGCGAGGTATTGGGTATCTCGCTGAAGAAGTCCACCCGGCCGAAAAAGTCCTCCATGTTGGGTGCGCGAAAGCCGAACGCCAGCCCGCCCACCAGGTTGAGAGCGGGCGTGAGCCGGTAACCCAGGTTGATATTGCCGGCTACGGCATCCGTCTCGAAGCGGAGGCTCTGATCGGTCACCTCGCCGCGGGCTTCGTATCGGTTGTAGCGCACGCCGAATACGCCTTCAAGCGAATCCAGGAGGTGCGCCTCGTCCTGAAGATATAAAGCCCAGTGTTCGTAAGTCGCGCCATCCGGCGTGCCGGGCGTCAGTTTGCGTTCGGACTCCGTCACCCGGTTTCGCTCGACTTTCCGGGTCTGATAATCATCATGGTAGTAGTCGGCCCCGTAGGTCAGGTCATGGTCGCCGAAGATCCGATTCTTCAGCTGCAGGGAGAGTCCGACAGTGTCGACATCCGTGAGTTCCAGCGTTTCGATGGCAGGGTTGCGCCTCGTGATCACTTGTTCCCCTTCGCGCTGGTTGTTGTAGGAGGCATTGATACGTACGCCGTCGAAAACCCCAAGCTGACGCGCCCGGTATTCCAGGTACCCGAAGCGGCGTTCCTGCGGCTCGTAATCGAATTTCAGCTTGTCGCCCAGGGTCACTTCGCTGGTCTTGGGGACGTTGAACTGGCGGGTATACTGGCCGGCGAAGATCAGCTCCTGATTTTCGTCCAGTCGGTAGTTCAGTTTCAGGTCCGCGTCGCTTTCGTCGTACCCGCTGGGAACTTGTCGGCCAAGATTTCCGCCTCCGTCGAGGTCGTCATACAGCTTGCCGGTTGCCCCGGCGATCAAGCCGAGCTGGTTCCAGTTGCCCTCCACCTCGCCACGGAACACGCCGGCGTCGGCGGCACTTTCGTAATGGGCGGAGAGCAGGCCGTTATAGCCGAGCGGTTTGGAAAAGTCGGAGCGTTTGCGCGTGATGATGTTGATGGCCCCACCCAGCGCGTCGGTGCCGTAGAGTACCGAGGAAGGCCCCCGCACGGTCTCGATGCGTTCGATGATGTTCGGATCGATCGTATTGAGATACTGGTGCGGACCGAACCGATAGAAGGAGTTGTTCAGCCGGACGCCGTCGACCAGGATCAGCACCTGTTTGCCGGTCAGGCCGCGGATGAACGGCGAACCGCCGCCCTGGTTGGTCTTCTGGATGTATACCCCCGGCGTGAATCGGAACAGATCGGGGGTCATGGATTGCAGCGAATGGTCGATGAATTCCGGAGTTATGCTCGCTATGGCCTGTGGGACCAGGAAGGAATCCCGTTCGCTTTGAGTCGCGGTGACTACGATGGCAGGAATCGTCGGCGGTTGATCTGCGAGTGCATAACCGCACACGAGGATGGCCAGCGCCAAACCAGAACGCACAAAGTTCATCGCATTTTTCTACTTGTTGGTTCCCGGAACAGTGATACCGTAAGGTATCTGTCTGTTCGTATCGTCTTGGCTTCAGTACACGCACGTCCTGCCAATGCACTCACCGGAACGCAGACTGTCGTCCTTCCAGCGGCGCGCACGACATCAGCCGCCTAGAGCGTTTTCCGAATCGGTGAAGGGATTCGGATATGTAGGTCGGCAATCCCTTGCCGACGTATCGGCTCGGCGAAGGGCTTTGTCGGCAAGGGATTGCCGACCTACGTTCTCCCCTCCTGGCACGAATCCGTACACCGGGATGGAAAACGCTCTAAGTACATTCCATACACTTTTGCGGAATCTCGACAAATTAGTTCGATTGGCGGATTTCTCCTGCAGTGGTGCGTATGCCGCAAGACTTCCCTGAATGTACTTAGAGGTGAACGGATCTCCCCAGCATCGATCCGGTCGAAAATGCCAACGCGGCGTTTGTCCAGCGCATCCATGCCGCTACTCGTGCGGGCAAAATGTCCTTAGATTCGGCACCTGTGGAACTTACCGGCTTAGCGTGTCAACGTGCTTACAACTCGGTTACAAATTCGTGTTAATTGCATTCTCAGGACGAGGGAACATGCGCGCAGAATGAAAAGGAGCGCCGCGGCTTCATTTCCGGGATAGGGATAGGAATCGGTTCCGACGAAGCAGGACAGGGATTCACAAGGCGGATACGGGGCGGTCGATTGCGCCCGTTGCGGGCATCAGAACAGGAACTTCGGTTGGGATCTGGTTCACGGGCAAGAATGCCGACCCTGCGCGAGGGTCGGCTTGTGTGGCTGACGTTGTTAGTCGGTCCGTGAGACCAGCAATACTTCCCGAATGCCGGGTTCGCGCGGCTGGCGGCTCAGAGGCCGAATAGGCTGGCTGCCCTTGATCGCCTTCCAAAGAATCTCGTTGTATTCGCGCATGTCTGCGGCGTCCACTTCGGCCAGATCGAGTTTCATCGAACGCTCCGCGAGCTGGCGCTTTTCCCCTTGCAGGGAAGCCAAGGCGGGGTTCATTTCAAAGAGATCCTGGGCCGGTACGACATGCTCGTAAGGCGTGAAATCGGGCTTGGTCGTGAAACTGCGATCCATGGTGTTGGCGGCCGCGTCGAACTGGCTCATGGGCTTGAGACCCAGCAATACCTCGGCGGTATGGATCATGGATACGGTGCTGTAGTGAGTGCTGTCGACGGCTTGGCGCTTGACGTAGGGGCTGATGAGCAAGGCCGGCGTGCGGTGGGTATCGACATGGTCGAAACCGTCCTGGGTATCGTCCTCGATGACCATGATCAACGTGTTGGGCCAGAATCGGGAATGGGAGATGGCGTCGACGATGCGTCCCAGGGCCAGATCGTTGTCCGCCATCATGGCCTGGGGCGTGGGATAACCCGGGCTGGTGCCGGCGAGATGATCGTTGGGCAGGCTGATGATGGACAGGTTGGGGAAGCCGCCGTTCTTCTTATGGGTCTCGAACTCCTCGAGCCACACCTCGGCCCGCTTGATGTCCATATGCTTCAGGTCGTAGGTGCGGTACATCGGCGAAAAGTGGTCCACCAGGGCGGGCATGCGGGTGGTGGCGGGCTCGTAACTGCCGTCGGGGTATGTCTTGCCGTTGATCACGTACTCGCCGTAGGAGCGGTAGCTGATGCCGGCCGCCCGGGCGGCGTCCCACAGGTAGCCGCCGGGCACATTGGTGATGGCGATCAGTGCCCGGTTGATCAGGGTGCCGCGGCTGGAGTAGTCGCTCGGCCAGACCTTCATCGTATAGTCCGTAGCGTTTCCGCCCATGGAGCGTTCGTGGCCGTCCTTGCTGATCTCCGCATCGCAGTAGGTGTTGTCCAGAAGCACGAATTCGCGGGCCAGACGGCGATGGTTGGGGGCACTCCGATCATCGAACATGAGCAGGCTGGGGTCTCCATTGCCCTTCGGAAGATCGCCGAAGATCTGGTCATAGGCGCGGTTTTCCTTGAGGATATAAACCACGTGTTGGATGGGTAGCTGCTTGAGGATACCGGAGTGGGCATGGGCTTCCCCGAGTTCGCCGCCCGCCGTTACGGCCTTGCCGCGGGCCACCATGTTGTTCTCGTTGACCTGGCGGGTGTAGCGTTCCAGCGTGCCCCGGTCAGGGACGTCGATCACCGATAGCGAGCCGATCATCTGGTCGCCGATATAGGTCTGAGGATAGGCGTTCTGGCCCAAGCCCACGTCCTTGGAGTTGGCGACGTAGAGCTTGTCGCCGGCCGGGCTGATGCTGAGCGCCGTCGGGTACCAGCCGGTGGGGATGCGGCCCCTTACCCGATAGCGTTTTTCCGGATCCTTTTTCTGATCTTCCAGATCGACCACCACCACGGCGTTCTCGCCGGCATTCAACACGTAGAGGGTCTCGCCGCCGGGGGAAACGGCCAGGGCATTGGGTGTGCTGCCCGACGGGGCGTTCTTGTAGGGCTGCACGTCGATGTCGAACAGCCAGGCATCCGTGGCGGTGTCGATCACGGAAACGTTGTCGCTGTTGGCGTTGGCCACGTACAGCCGGTCGCCGGAGGGGCTGAAGACCATGGCGTTAGGGTGCTGGCCCACCGCGATGCGTTTGGTCACGGCAGCGGAATCCGGGTTATTCACATCCACAACGGCGACGTTGCCTTCCTTCCAGTTGGACACATAGAGCTTCTTGCCGTCGGCCCCGAGCAGTACACCGTAGGGAAACATGCTGGCGTTGTAGGGGTCGGCGCTTTTACCCATCGGGATGCGGTGGGTGACAGTGCCGGCGATGGGGTCTAAAACCGCCACGTCCCCGCCTTGGTGGTTGGCCGCGAACAGCCGGCTCTCGTCGGCCGACAGGGCAATGCCGGTGATGAAGCCGCCCTTGCGGCGGGAATCCACCTGGATTTGCCCGGTTTCGGCGATGCCGCTCTCCGTCACCTCATAGACGCGCACCAGGTTGGTATGGCCGCCCGAGGCATAGATACGCCTGCCGTCCTTGCTGTAGGCCAGTCCGATGAACAGGCCTTCCGGCGCGTCGTAGGGAAGGTTATCGCGAATGGCGAGATTTGCCCGGTCGATGCGCATGAGGGAGTGCTGGCCGTAACCGTTGTTGCTGATCAGCAGGTCGTTGCCGTCCGGACTGAGGATCATGCCCAGGGGCACGTGGCCGACCCGGATCTTCTCCCCGGCGGGGGTAACCTGCCAGTTATTGGGGGTGATGCCCGTCAGACCGTCGGGGCTGGGGCCGGCGGGGCGGGTCAACAGGTCGGGGGACGCCGCGCGAGCGGTATTGCCGAAACCGAGAAGGCCGACGGACAGGATGCCGCTCACTAGGCCGGCGATGATCTTTATTCTGGGTTGCATGTGAATTTCCAATAACGTTGTGGTGGGTACGGGGGAAGTTATTAATCACGCGGCTTGTCGCCGCGCCGGGGCATCCCTGCCCCGGATTAACCCGGCCTATATTTATAGGCCGGGTTAATATCTCCCCCCGACGAACATTGACTCTTGGGCGCGGGTCACCGTCCGGAGAAAAACCGGAACGATGACAGGGGCCTGCCCCTGTCATCGCTGCGTACCGGATGCGCGGCCAACGGCTAATGATTTGAAGCGACTGGAAGGGCCTCACAGTGCCGGGTCGCTGCCGCGAAATGCTCCTTTAGCAGCGCCGCGCGATTTTCGCGCAAATCCGCGCCGTCGCGGTCTGCCGGGTAAGGCGCGTTTTCGCCTTTCAAACCCTTCCACAGCGCGCGGTTGAAGGCGTCGACGTCGAGACGGTCCTCCACCGAGAAGTCCTGCTGACTCATGGCAGCCATCCAATAGGTCGCATCCCGTTTGGGCATGCCCGAGCAGTTGGGCGCCGAGGCGATCAGGGCGGCATCGCGTGGCGGCAATTCGAGCTGGGTGCTGTAAAGAATTTCCGGGACCACGGCCTGGTAGCTCCAGGATTCCTGTTTTTTGTCGAAAAGATCCGCCATCGGCGCGGTCAGACCGTCGTTGATGCCCAGCGGCGGAAGGCCCAGAACTTCTTCGATCGTTCGGATCATGCTGACCGTCGTGTAGCGGGTGGATACCAGCGCACCCTGCTTGACGTAAGGACCCACGACATAGGCGATGCTGCGGTGCGCATCCACGTGGTCGCCACCGTTCTGCGCATCGTCCTCGATGACGAAAACCAGCGTATCGTCCTTGAAGCGGCTCTTCGCGACTTTCTCCACCAGCCGGCCCACCGCGTAATCGTTGTCCGCCATCTGGGTTTCCACCGTATTCACGCCGAACCGGGCGGTAGCGAAATTGCCGAAGTGGTCGTGGGGCAACCGGACTAAAGAGAGATTGGGAAGCTGGCCACTCTCGACGTAATGGTCGAACTCCCGCTCCCATTCCTTAAACAGGTAAAAGTCCGAGTTGTTCTGATCGTAACCTCTGAAATATTCGTCGGTGTACGGTTTCAATGCCTGCTTCAGAGCCACCGCCTGTTTGACGCCTTGCCCGAAGGGTTTGTCGACCACCGGGGCACCGGGGAGGTTGGTCACGTAGAACCCGTAGTTCCGTATCGTCAAGCCGGCGCGCAGGGCGGCATCCCACAAATAACCGGTGCCCGCTTCGCCATCCCGTGAGTCCGGGGCCGCCACGTCGGCGCTGCCGGCGAGCATATCGGGATCGGTCAATCCGGATGCCTGTCGTTCCTCCGGCGTGAACGACACCGGGAAGTTGCGGTTGGCCCCTTCCCAGTCGTAGCTCAGGCCGCGCCCGGCGTAGTTGGGCGGCTGGGTCTTCTCGGTGAAGTCCGTAGTCCGCGCCGCCGTGGTCCAGTTCCAGCCGACGCCCGAGGTTTCGCCGCTGTCGTAGAAATTGTCG
Organism: Methylocaldum sp. RMAD-M; assembly: GCF_017832375.1. Lineage (NCBI taxonomy): Bacteria > Pseudomonadati > Pseudomonadota > Gammaproteobacteria > Methylococcales > Methylococcaceae > Methylocaldum > Methylocaldum sp. RMAD-M. Next base: position 80,376 of record NZ_JAFIBZ010000012.1, read on the forward strand.
AGCGTCACGAACTGGCGGGCCAGCCGGTTGTGGTTGGGACTGTAGGGAGACAGGATTGCAAGGCCAGGGTTGCCGTTGCCTTTTTCCAGATCGCCATGGATCTGGTCATAGGTGCGGTTCTCCTTGACCACATAAATGACGTGTTTGATCCGGCTGCGCAGGAAGGCCATGGTGTCTTCCCATCTGGCGTGCTCGTGAACGGTGGGGAAGTCGTTGTTGTACGCGACCTGCCAGGTGAGCCGTGCCAGATCCTTGCCCTCCGGAACGGGCAGCGTTAGAAAGCCCGCTTTCTCCAGTTGCCAGACGTACTGGTTGGCGGCGTTGCAGGCGCCAAGAGAACCCGGCGCGGTGGAGAGCGTGTTGCGGCAGGCCTGGGTGTTTGGTCCGGCGACCCCTTTGCCGTTCACCACGTAGAGCGTGCTGCCGTCCGGTTTCACGCCGACCGCATTCGGATACCATCCGGTGGGGATGAGACCGATTAGCCGGCTCTTCTTATCCCCAGCATCGTCGCTGTCCTCCGCCTTAGTTGTTTTCTCTGCTCCGCCGCCTTCGAGCTGGATAACGGCCACCGAGTTGGTGCCGCCGTTCGTGACGAACAAGGTTTTTTCATCCGGCGAAAGCGCAACGTTGTTGGGATTTGCGCCCTTGAATCTTTTCGCTTTGGGGAAAACCTGCTCGGGTGCGGTGGTCAGGATCTCCTCGATGATCCGATCTTCGACGGTATCGATGATCAGCACCGTATCGCTGTTGTCGCTGGCGACGTAGAGCCGGTCCTGGGCTTTGTTCAAAGTCATCTTGCTGGGCTGCCCCTGGGTCTTGATGCGTCCGCGCACGGCCATCGTGCTGTCGTCCACGTCGAGAACGACCAGTTCGCGATCGCGCTGGGACGAAACATAGGCCTTCTCATTTCCCTTGAAAGACACCGCCAGGGGATAAGTTCCGCCCGGGGTGCCGGCTCGGGAAGGATCAGTCTTGCCGTGGCGAAGATCCAGCTCGCCGATTTTGGTGCGCGTGCTCAGGTCGACCAGACTCACGGAATCGTTTTCGTAATTGGCCACCAGCAACCGGTCGCCCTTGGCGTTGACGGATAAGCCCGCAGCCATCGGCCGAATATTCAGACCAGCACCCTGGTTGGCGTGTCCCAGCGGAATTTCCGCGGCCTCGGACCACTGCCCCGCATTCCGCGTGTACACGCGAACCGTATCGTCCACACCACCGGACACATAAAACTCGTGTCCGCCGGGATTCCAGGCCAAACCGTTGAAGGTGTTCGGCACCAGGATCGCCTGTTTCTGAACCGGTGCGAGCCCGGTTATGTCGAAGACGAACACATATTCCATGGATTCTTTTGCCACTCGGGATCCGGTGGAGCTGTTATTGCGGTTATAGCCGCTGGTCAGGATCAGCAGAGTGCTGCCGTCGGGGCTGACGGTCGTATCGACGGCGTGATCGGCCAGGAAATCGGGACGTGTGGGTAGGCCGGGATTGAGCGGCTGAAAGAGGGCATGAGGGGCGGCATCCGGTGTGATGCGCTTGCCGGTCGGCAGGAACTCTCCCTCGGTAAGGACAATACCGGCACGAGTGGAAGTACTCGCGTCGTCATTGCGGCCCCATGCAAGGGTCGATGTCCCGAGTGACAGTATCAATTCAATAGAAATAATCGCGGCAGTTCTTCTTTGCCATAGGCCATTCATATCTAGTCTCCGTCGGGTTGATCACAAGAAACGTGTGGCGCACGGTGAAGGTCGCGCTGGATCATAGGCGTACCACGTTTCAATCTGCTTACCGATGCGTGACAAAATGGAGGCCGTTCTGTGACATAACAGCATGGGCAACGAGAGAACGGCCGGAAATTGCGGGCCACTGAACCGCCCCGGGATTTCCGGAGACTCCGTTTCTCGAGAGGATGGAGTCATGAAAAAGTCATCGAAATTTTCACCAGAGACCTAAGAGCGGGCGGTCCGCCTAGTCCTTGAACATCAAGGGGAGTATGAATCGCAGTGGGCGGCCATCTGCTCGATCGCGGGCAAGAGGAGCGGCGCCGCGGAAACGTTGCGCAAGTGGGTGCGTCGGACGGAACGCGACTCCGGGCAAGAGGGCGCGTGTGCGGTTCGGAGCACGATCGGCTCAAGGCATTGGAGCGGGAAAACCGCGAGCTTAAACGGGCCAACGAGATTCTGCGTAAGGCGGCGGCTTTTTTCGCTTAAGGAGCTCGACCGCCGACTGAAATGAGGGTGGCGTTCATCGACAAACACCGGGTCGCCTATGGGGTCGAGCCGATCCGCGCCCTGTTGCCGATCGCCCCATCGACCTACCACGAGCACAAGACGCGACAGGTGGACCCAGCCCGGTTGCCGCCACGGGCGCAGCGTGACATCAAGCTCTCGAGGGAAATCCGCCGGGTATACGAGGAGAACTTCCAGGTCTACGGCGCCCGTAAAGTCTGGCGACAACCCGAGCGCGAAGGCATTCGGGTGGCCCGCTGCACGGTCGAGCGCCTGATGCGCGCCCCGGGCTATACAAAACCGAGGGCCTCCATCGCCGGGGGCCTTGGCGACACCTCGATGCGGTCGAGTACGCTACCCTGGAATGGGTGGATTGGTTCAATCACCGTCGGTTGCTGGAGCCGATCGGCCATGGGCCTCCGGCGGAGTTGGAACAGGCGTATTATCGCCAATAGGCCGAGTCGGTCATCGCGGCCTGACTCAACATTAACTGTCTCCGGGAAAACCGGGGCGGTTCATTCCGGAACGGCGCACCAGAATGAAACCCGTCAGTCCCGAGGATGTGCAAGCAGCCCGCGATGAGTTGCGGGACACGTCGGAGCCGGTACAGTCTTATTCGACCACCTGGTGAGAGGCACTACCTCGAGTGGTTAACTCTTCGAGCTGGCGGCACCAAACTTCAAGGGCAGCCCGCTTTTCTGCAACGTAGTCGTATCGATCATAGTGCTTCGCCGAAATATCATTCAATGCATGATTCTGAATTCGGTCCCGCACCAGTTTATCGATCCCCAATTCGCCCATCCGCGTCTTTACGGTACGTCGCAGATCCTTCGGGGTCCAGGGCAGCATCTTGGTTTCCGTACAAAAGTCCTGCACGGCGTGCGGTAAAGTGGACTCGTTCCAAGGCTTCACAGATAACGGATTGTGGCGACCGGGAAACAACCATTTGCTTTCAGGGTAGATGCTGCGCAAGTCATTCAGAATATCTAGGGCGAGTTGGGTCAGCGGAATGAGATGATCACGTTTATTTTTCACACGAGCAGCAGGAAGCAACCAAAGATGGGCATCAAGGTCGAATTCCGACCAGGCAGCGCGGGTTACTTCGCCTGACCGTTGTCCACCGGTGGCCAACAATAGACGAATCGCCAAGCGATAAGGCAAATGGAAGCCGTCCGTGTTCCAAATCGTCCGGATCTCTTCCCAGGATAGAGCGTCGTACAGGGTAAGTGCCCAAGCGAAGAAAACGTCTGCGCCCGTGAAGTGTGTATTGATAAAAGAACGTTTTGACGCCGGCGGCGGTAACTTGGACACCGAAACTGGGATCACTGCCTCCCTCGTAGCGCCGATAATTAACACCTGTGACTGCCAGGCCCTTGATATTTTTATCCGAAAACGCAGCCATTTGACCTCATCCGTAGCGCATGGCGTTAGTCGCCTTGTAATTCTCCTGAAGCGATCGACGTTTACACATCGGGACTCATCCAGTTCTCTGCACGACCGAATGCAACAGGCGTTCTCTGGTAAAGAGCCTGGTCTTCAAGTAAACGGCGTTTTGAAAGCCGAATTACCGTGGATGCCGTGGCCTCACCTTATTCATACGCCTCAGCTCGACCGGCGAGGTCCGGCCTTTTGACGATACCTTGTCGTAAATCTCATCGAAGGCCAGCTTGCAATACGGCAGCTGCTCCCGCAATCTGTCGTAGTCTTTGTGATCGAACATGGTTCTAAAATTCTCTCGGCTCAGGGTCGTTCTGGCGTACAGCGCCTGATAACCTCGATGGTCCAGGACGAACTTTTCGAGCGAGGGCAAGGCGGAGGCGTTGTCGAAATTGTCCTTTTTCGGTGTGCCATACGCGCCGATGTCGACATAAAGCTCATCCGGAATGTCACCCTCGCCTCGGAAGGGATGTATGAACCCGAGTTTCCGCTCGTTCTCGTAGACCGCCATGGGCGAAAGCCACAATGGATAGAGTTCGAAATGATCGTCGAAGTATTGAATGGATTTGGCCAAGTATCGGATCGGCATCAACATATCCTGAACGACGTGATGTTTTTCCCGAAGCCTTCGGGTCGTTTCGGTTTCCGTATACTTCAATAGCTCGATCCGCGGCGGCAGCGCCCATCCCAATAGCCATCTGAAAAGCGGATGATTGCCGAAGGGAATGATTTCTTCCATCGCCCAAAAATAGCTTCGAGTATGGCGATGAACATAATCCCTGAGCGGCACGTACTCGAACCCTTCTTTCCGTTCCGTGAGGTAGGTTTGTGCGTGCTTGTAGAACCATGGCTTATACCATCGTCCGATGGCGTTCAACGGTCCGTCGGCCCCCGGCTCGTCGGTCATCATGCCGCACAGGATGACCGCCGTATCGCGACTGTAGACCAACCCTTCCACGAAATCGTTTTTCTCCGTATCCCTGCTCTCCGCTTCGAAAACGTCGACCATATCGTCGAGTGAGTAAACGGGACGATAGTGAAGCCGGACGTATTTTTTGGCAGGGATTATTCTGAGTTGAACGGCGACCAGAAAACCCAGTGTGCCGTGACTCCAAGGGATCAGATAGAAAAGGTCCGCATTCTCCGATGGGCTGCACCGGAGCAGCTTGCCTTCGGCCGTCACGATGTCGAAGGATTCGCAGATGTGCTGAATCAATCCGTATTTGTGACTGCTGCTTTCCACCCCGAACCCCATGATCAAACCGCCCACCGTCAAGTCGTCCAATTCCGGGACGACGGGCAAGGTCCATCCGCGAGGCACGAGGCTTCGCGAAATCTGACCCATCGTGGCCAGCGGCTCCACCCTGAGAAGCATGCGTTCTTCGTCGATCTCGAGAATGTCGTACAGGCTGACGTCGATCTTTCGATGGAAAAGTTTGTACTTGGGCACCAACTCGCTCATGGATTTCCAGCCTGAGCGCGCGGTGCACAGCTTTTCCCGGCAACCGTCCCGCTTCCATGCCTCGATCTGCCCGATCACCTTCTTTACCTTTTGATCATGCTTCGCGGGAGCGCTCTTGAGGCGGAAGGCGATGCGGTCGCGAACCGAGACATACGCGCCATACAACGCCGAAACCGGCAAAAGGACGAGGGTCGCGAACAGCCCCCGATAATGGGTGAGAATGTGTTCGACAACACGGGATGTAGGGTCGCCTGTCGCTTTCACCGGAACTTCGCTGGGTACGAGCTTGGTCATGCCTCGAATCAGGATTCCGAGTCGTTCAGTATTCTTATCGCCTGATTCGGGCAGTATTTTTCCGCAGCCCTCGCTTTCTCGATCAGCGCCACCGATGGCCGCTCCTCGAGCACCTCAAGACGGCCTTTTTCGTCGACCAGAAAGATTTCTGGCGCTTCCGCCACGCAATGGGCATGACCCTTACATAGATCGCGGTCGACAACGATCCTAAAACGCTCGGCGATTGCGTCGTTTCGAGCACGCATAGTCTCTTTTCGGGCGCCGATCAGGGCCGAATTTTGCCGTTTCCGATAGCGGACAAGGCAAGGAGAGCCTGGCTCGACCACCATTTTTCGGTAATCGTCCCGGTAACTTTCAGGTGAGTTCACCAGTTCGAACTCATAACGCCTCAGCAGCACGCAGAAGATGGCTTTGATTTGAAACAGGGCAAAGGCGTTGCCCGAGCATTTGTGACGCCCGCCGCCGAAAGCCTGCCAGCCGAACAGGTCCCTGTCCTCGGCTCGTTCCGGCGAGTACCGGTCCGGATCGAACCGGTCGGGTTGGGGGAATAATTCCGGAATTCTGTGCGTAACGGAGGGCGCCGCGCAGACGAACTTGCCGGCCTTGATGACGTAGTCCTTGACATAAAAATCCTGCGTCACCTTGCGCATGAGAATGATCAGCGGCGGATGCAGGCGCAGAACTTCCTTGATGACGTTTTCCAGTTTGGGAAGCTGCCTCAGCGACTCGAAATCGACCGCGCCGTCAATACCGAATCGTTCCTCGATTTCAGCAATGACGGCCTTCATGTGCTCGGGGTGGCGGAGCAACTCGATCAACACCCAGGCGGTGGTTCCGGAACTGGTGTGATGGCCCGCGAAAACGGCGGCGATCAGCATGCCGGTAATCTCGTGTGCGGTCAGTTTGCTCCCGTCTTCGTAGCTCGCGTCGATCAGCATCTGGAAGACATTGGTTCGGTTCTCCGACTGCTGCGCGCGCTTTTCCATGATCTGAGACACCAATTCTTGAAGCCGCGCCCGAGCCTTGTCGCGGCGGCGGAAGACCGGCAGCGGCAGATCGGGAAAGACGTAGGCGATGGGCTGAATGCCTTGCTCCAAGTCGCGATAGATTTCGACGAACTCTCGGTTCAGCTCGTATCTAAATTCGGCTCCTAGCAAGCAATGGCTGGACGTGTAAATCGTCAGTTCCTTGGTGAACTCGAGCAGATCGATTTCGCCGGAATCGCCCCAGCGATCGAGCAGAGTCGCGACCTCGCCGACGATGATATCGGAATAGGTCCGCATGGGCTTGTCCCGGAGTGCCGGCATCAGCATTAGTAGCTGCTGGTTTTTTCTTGCGATGGGCGCGTCGAAAACCACGCCCTTGCCGAAAATCGGAGTCATGATCTTGTAGGCGGGCCCCTGGTCAAGCACCTCGTCGGGAGCGCGATAGAAAGCCTCGCTGGCTTCCGTGCCGGTCAGCAGCACCATACTTTGGTGGAAGAGCTTGAATTCGGCCACGTCTCCCAGTTGCCGGCGCAGCCGCATCATGAAAGCATGCGGATTCTTGCCGAAACTGAAAATATGCCCCGCGAGCGGGAACGCGCCCGAGAGTTTCGGGGGCTCTTTGAGTTGCCCTTTGGCCATTGCCGAGTCCTAGTCGATGGCGTTATCGTCCGCCGGTTGAAAAGATTAGTATCATGCTTCGCGATCAAGGTGTTCATGAAATCATTTTTTTCATATACATCAAACCTTATTCGTGCAAGGACTACCCCGAAAGGAGCCGAAATGCCTGCCTATCCTCGTGAAGAGCTGGAAGAAATGGTCGAACGCTGGCTTGCCGCCAATCGTCAAGCCGAGCGGGAGGGCAACTGGATCAAGCACCTCGGCGTGATGTACACCGAGGATGCGGAATACGGCTGGAACATGGGACCAAACCGAGAATTCATCGCCAGAGGCAGAAAGCAGATCGAGGAGTGGGCGCTCGGGGCGCACATGGAGGGATTCGAGAAATGGCGCTACCCCTACGAGAAAATCCTGATCGATGAAAAACAGGGCGAGGTGATCGGCATCTGGCGCCAAGTCGCGCCGGTGAAAAGGGAAGACGGCAGCGATTACGAAGTCGCCGGCATCGGCGGTTCCTGGTTCCGCTACGGCGGAGGATATCAGTGGTGCTGGCAGCGCGACTTCTTCGATCTCGGCAATGTCAAGGCGATGTTCATGGAACTGGCGGCCGACGGCAAACTGGATCTTTCCGTAAAGCAGAGGCTGAGCAAACTGGCGAAAGGTCAGCCGCTCCCCGGGGTCGCTCCCATTCATACAAGCCGAGGCATCGGCAAAAAATTGAAAGGCATTGTCGCCATGGCGCGCACGGTACTATTCGGGGTTTAGTGGAACCGTATCGAGTGACTTCGTCCGAAGCAACTAGACGCAGGAGCGATATTCCCGCACAATCAACGCGATGTAACGTATTTTTCCATGCGCCATCGATAAGCGCCCGAAGGAGACAACGTGGTCCTCGTGCTTTGCCGGTCAATGATTTGTCTTGGACAACGTTCGTGAAGCTTCAATGGAATGAAACCGCCGGCGGGCACACCGGGATGGAAACGCCCGTTCCGCCTCTCAGATGCGCGTGGGAAGCCAGCCGCCGCGCACAGCGGCGTTTGCTGGATCTGCAGCGGCCCTGCGGCGACTGGGAAGGGGAAATGGTCTGGTGCACCATGATTCTCGCCCAGGCCGTCATCGTGCGTACCATAGCGGCCCGCCCCTACAGCGACGTGGAAAAGGCACGCATCGTCATTCATTTCGAAGGTAACCAGATGAATGACGGCTCCTGGGGCATGCACCCCGAATCGCCTGGCTACGTCTTCTTTACCACTCTGGCTTATGTTGCCCTGAGGCTGCTCGGCGTTCCCGCCGATTCGCCGACGCTCGTCAAGGCGCGCCGCTGGCTGCATACCCAGCGCGATGGCGTAAAGGGTATTCCCACTTGGGGCAAGTTCTGGCTGGCCATGTTGGATCTCTATGCCTACGAGGGACTCAATGCCGTCCCGCCGGAACTTTTCTTGATGCCGGAATGGTTGCCGATACACCCGCGACATTATTACTGCCACACCCGTCAGATTTACCTCGGGATGGCCTTTCTTTGCGGCATGCGATTTCGCGCGAACCTGCCGGACACGCTACGCAGCGAATTGCGCCGGGAGCTCTACCCGGAGCCTTACGAAACCATAGATTTCGCCGCTCTGCGAGACACCCTGGCCGCGAGCGATGTCTATGTCCCCATCAGCCCGGTATTGCGCCTGATTTACAAGCTGCTAGCCGCTTACCAGCGTCGCCATAGCCGGGCGCTGCGGCGGAAAGGCCTCGACCTGTGCTTCGACCGGATACTTTACGAGCAGCGGGTTACGCGCTATCAGGGGATATCTCCCGTCAGCGGACTCCTCAACTGTCTGGCCATCTTCGCTCGCGATCCGAACCATCCGGATCTTTTGCCCAGCCTCGAAGGCGTCGAGGACTGGCGCTGGGAGGACGAGGCGGAAGGCATCCGTTATGCGGGAGCTCGCTCCAACACCTGGGATACCGCATTCGCCGTCCAGGCTCTGGTCGAGGGGCCGTCGGCTGTCGAAGGGACGGCAAAAGCGCTCGAGCGGGCTCACGATTTTCTCTGGGGTGCCCAGATGACCGAGGAGCTTCCGGATTACGACGGCGCCTGGCGGGACCCGGCACTCGGCGGCTGGTGCTTTTCCGACGGGCAACACCGTTGGCCGGTGAGCGACTGCGCAGCGGAAGCCTTGAGCGCCCTGCTCGCGCTCTACGCACATCCCGAGTACACGGTGGCGTCGCCGCTCGAGCCCGAGCGCCTCCGCCAGGGGGTGATCTTCATTCTGTCGCGGCAGAATGCGGACGGCGGTTTCGGAACCTACGAACGCCGGCGCGGCGGCAAGCTGCTCGAAATGGTCAATCCGTCCGAAATGTTCGGCCAGTGCATGACCGAACTCTCCTATATCGAGTGCACGGGATCGGCGCTGGCCGCCCTCGCGCATTACCGGAAGCATCATCCCGATTTGCCCGGCGGAGAGATCGAGCGAGCGATACGCAAGGCCGTAGCCTTCCTGCGCCGGCGTCAGCTTGCCGACGGATCCTATCCGGGATTCTGGGGCATCAATCACACCTATGCCATATATCACGCGACCAAGGGGCTGCGGGCGGCCGGCGTGTCCGCCTCGGACCCGGCACTTCAGTCGGCCGCCCTCTGGCTGGTCCGGAAGCAGCGGCCCGATGGCGGCTGGGGCGAGCACTATTCGAGCTGTCTCCAAGGCCGCTACGTCGAGCACGAGCAAAGTCAGGTGGTCATGACGAGTTGGGCCTTGCTCGCACTGCTCGACATCCTGCCGTACGATAATGAATCGATCAAACGTGGATTCGAATGGCTGATGAGCCGGCAACTGGAGGACGGCGGTTGGCCGCGGCAGGCGGTTAACGGCGTTTTCTTCGGCTCGGCGATGTTGGATTATCGCCTCTATCACACCTACTTCCCGACTTGGGCGATGGCCCGTTATGCGCGCCTGACGAGCCCGCCATAGCCGGAGTCTTCAAGGCATTTTTTCGACTTGGCGTCGGAAGATGTAATCTTCCGGCTCAGCTCCGAAATTCGGACCGAAAGTCCGATAAAAGGCCCTCGCAAATATCAGCGGGACCTTGAAATCGCACTGCAAGGGATTGTCGTCGGTGGATTCTGTGAAGTTCAACATTCGAGGCGCAGCCCGCCCGGGCTGCTCTCACCAATTATCGGAAAAGCATTATGCAAGGACGAGTCATTTATCAGGAACATATCGATGTGCTGATCGCCGGAGGCGGCGTAGGCGGCGCAGCGGCCGCTGCGGCACTCTCGCAATTGGGATTGCGCATCTTGATCATCGAACCCGGCCCGGCCCAAGGCAGGCGCCTCGCCGGAGAGCTCATCCATCCGCCCGGCATCGATGGCCTGTGTCGTCTCGGCTTGCTGAGCGACCGATCGATGCCCGGTTCGCCGGTAAAAGGCTTCGCGATCTTCCCTGCCGATAAAGACGACCCCGCAAGCTCGGTGACCTTACGCTACGGCGAAAAGCCGGGAACTCGCCATTTGGGACGGGCGATCGAGCACCGGATCCTGAAGGATCATCTGCTGGAAACCGTACAGCGGTTTCCCGGCGTTACGGCCTGGATAGGCGCACGGGTCACACGGATAGAGGAAAATCCCGACGGGTCGTTCACGGCGATGGTACGAAGTAACGACGGCGAGGAAATACGAATTCGCCCTCAGTTATTCCTCGGCGCCGATGGACCGATGTCCAGAGTGCGCAAATTGATCGGAATTTCTCACGAGACTCGGCGCTATTCCGGCATGATGGGCATCGAAGTGGAAGACACCCATCTGCCCAATAACGGCTACGGCAATATCTTTCTGAATTCCGCCGGCGTCGCCTATGCCTATGCGATCGGGGGAGGACGGGCAAGGGTCATGTTCGAGGTGCTGAAAGGCGCCGATTCGAAGGAATCGATCAAGACGCACCTCGGTCTCTTCCCTCCCTTGTTCAGGCTCGATATCGAACGCGTCCTGGCCACGAGCAAACCTTTGGCGGCAGCCAATTTCTGCATCGTCCCGAATGCCAGCGTACGAGGTAATGCCGCACTGGTCGGGGACGCGAGAGGCTGCTGCCATCCGCTGACCGCTTCGGGGATTACTGCGGCGGTAAAGGATGCGCTGATCTTGCGGGATGCGCTTAGCGAGTCGAATCTCGATATCGCAACGGCCCTGCGACGTTATTCTCGCCGCTGCGGCCGTCTTGAATTGACCCGGCGCACCCTGGCGGAAGAACTGCGCGAAGCGTTTCTGGCCCAGACGCCCGAGGCGTTACTGCTCAGAGAATGCATCTTTTCCTACTGGCGCACCAGCGATAAGGCATGCGTTCGGTCCATGGCGCTACTTTCCACGGTGGACACTAGTATTTTTTCTCTGGCCACCCAGTATGGGACGGTTGCGCTGCAGGCCTTCCGCCTGTTGCCGCGTTGGTTTTTCGAAAAAACCGTCGTCGATTGGCACAGGGGAGTGCTCAGGCTGGTACACAAGAGCCTTGCCTTTCAATATGCCGCGATCCGCCAATGGTTATATTGATAGTCAGGATCATGGCATCCGGAATAATGGCAGCGCGGCATTGAGCAAAATCGCGCCGCCTCGGCGCCGAAGGGATGACTTTCCACCGGAATACTTGTCGAAATATCGAGATACCTGCTTCAGCCGACATTACCGCATTTCGGTAAAAGCGGATATTTGCTGTCGTATGCCGTAATTGGCGCGACTCATGCCATTCAAAGTCGAGGGAAGCGATGATTCTGGTAGGCACCGCCTCTTGGGCCGACAAAAATCTGATCGACTCCGGCTTGTTCTATCCGGCCCACATCAAGACGCCTGCGGATCGGCTGGGTTATTACGCCAGTCAGTTTCCTCTGGTCGAGGTCGACAGCAGCTATTATGCCCTGCCCTCGGAGCGGAATGCGGCCCTATGGGTCGAACGGACTCCGCCGGGCTTTGTATTCGATGTCAAAAGCTTTCGGCTGTTCACGCAACATCAAACGCCGCCGAAAGTGCTTCCAGTGGATATTCGTGCAGCCCTGGGGCCGGTCGAAAAAAAGAACATTTATTATGGCGACCTGCCAGAGGAACTCCGCGGCGAACTCTGGTCACGGTTTCGCTCAGCCCTTAAACCTTTAAAACATGCAGGCAAGCTTGGCGTCGTACTGTTTCAGTTTCCGCCGTGGTTCGTCTATCGGCAAAGCAATCTCGAGCATATCGCCGCTTGCGCCCGAGTAATGGAAGGATTTCGCATTGCCGTGGAATTCCGTCATCGATCCTGGTTTGACGATAGGCATCGCGAGGACGTGCTCGAATTCGAACGGAGCCGGGGATTGACGCACGTCGTCGTGGATGAGCCGCAGGGATTTGCCAGCAGCATTCCTTCGGTTTGGGAAACCACCTCCCCGGAAATAGCGGTGGTCCGCATGCACGGCCGAAACCGCGAGACCTGGAGTCAGAAAGGGCTCGAGTCGTCCGCCGATCGCTTCAACTATCTCTATTCGGCCGACGAATTGCAGGAATTGGCGGGGTCCATCGAGAAGCTCGCCGCAAAGGCGCGAGAAACACACGTCATTTTCAATAACAATTTCGGAAACTTCGCACAACATAATGCCGGAGAGCTGAAGCAGCTTCTGGCTAGGCCCTAAATTCGGTGTATTAGCCGCCCACTGTTGTGGTTAAACTTCCGTCGGGATGCGAGGCATCCGCATCAGACCACGACGGTCACTTCGATATCGCCTTCCTTGCGTTCTACATTGATGCCCACATCGTGGGCATGGCGAGTCAAGGCTAAGTCAATGACGCCATCGTCAAAACGCAAGTTGCTGATCCTGAGCCAGTTGAGATAATTCGGGAGTCGCGGATGATAAAACCTGATCTGCGGTTTTTCGGGTGAAAAGCTCAAGCCGAGACAGCCTTGCAAGAGCTGAAATACCGCTCCGCTGGCCCAGGCCTGCGGAGAACAGGCTACCGGATAGAGAGTTGGGCCTTGCCCCGGAAGCCTGGAGAACCCACAGAAAAGCTCAGGCAAGCGATGCAAGTCGAGAAACACGGCGGCCTCGAACAAACCGGTCAAAATCTTCAAGGATTTGTCTTTGAAACCGTAACGCGCCAGGCCCATGGCCGCGATGGCGGTATCGTGGGGCCAAACCGAACCGTTGTGATACGCCATCGGATTGTAGCGGCTCTGCCCCTCTGCGACCGTGCGAATTCCCCATCCATTGAAGGATTCCACCGCCAACAGCGTCTCGGCGGTGCGACGAGCATAATCGGGAGCCGCAATCCCGCTGAATAAGGCATGGCCTGCGTTAGACGTTCGCACCGCACAACAGCGTTTGTCGCCGTCCAGTGCGAGCGCAAATGTATCGAGTTCGTCAAGCCAAAATGCCTCATTAAAGCGTTTTTTCAGCGCTGCAGCCTCCTGCCGCAGCCGCTGCGCCCATTTTCCCCGGCCGAGCAATTCGGCCAGTTCGGCCGCCAGCAGTTTAGCTTCATAGACGTATCCCTGCACCTCGCAAAGCGCGACCGGTGCCGGCGCCAGGTTTCCGTCGGCGTGAAATACCGAGTCGTTGGAGTCCTTCCAGCCCTGCTGTATCAACCCGTTTGCGCTATGTCGGGCGTATTCCACAAAGCTGTCGCCGTCCCAATCGCCATGATGATCGATCCAGTCCAGGGCTCTTTCGATGTGAGGCCAAATCGTTTCCATGAAAGCCCGGTCGCCGGTACGCCGATAATAGTGGCCGGCAAGAACGATAAAGAGCGGCGTGGCGTCCACCGTACCGTAGTAACGCTTAAACGGAATTTCTCCTAAAGCGGCCATTTCTCCGGATCTCGCTTCATGAAGAATCTTGCCGGGTTCGGCATCGCGTTCGGGTTCCAAGGATTCAGCCTGGGTCGCGGCAAGATAGGTGATTACGCCCTTCGCGAGTTGCGGCCGAACCCACAGCGTCTGCAACGCGGTGATGATGCCGTCGCGACCGAAAGGCGTGCTGAACCACGGGACTCCGGCGTAAGGATAAGGTCCATGAGACGTTTCCGTGACCAGCATATCGAGATCGGCGGCAGACCGGCCGAGCCAATCGTTGAACTGTTCATTCGAAGTCACGATGTGGGCGACGCTCGACCGGGAGGCTGCAGTGTCCGCCCCTATCCTATCGATCGCTTGGTAATAATCACCCTGCGATACGCTCGCATCGTCGCAAGCGCAGCTTACCGAGACGTGCAGATGAATCTCGTCGCGTATTCCCAACCGAAGCGCTGTGCTACAACTCGAGGCATTGAGCTGATCGGGTCGCCAATGGAATTGGATGTGAGTTCGGCGCATTTCGCCGTCCAATCCGCGATAACCGAGTATCGCGGCATCGTCCTTGATGTCCGGCGTCAGCATTGTTCCTCGGGCCGGTCGATGGACACCGCGCACTTCGAATATATCGCGATAATCGGCAGCGAACCGAAACTCGACGTTCAAATTTACCGTTCGATCGCCGTAGTTGACCAAACGCAAATGCTCATGCCTAGCCTGGCTTAACAACACCACCGATCGGAACACGTGCACGCTGCCTCTCGGGATGACTAGGACTTCGCTCTCATAGAGATCGGGCATGGTCATGTCGACCGCCAGCAAACTGTTGTCTTTCTTGATGGTGGAATTGAGCAAGAAGGGGCGTTGTCCGTTGATTCGCAGCTCCAGGTGAGAAAGATAGCGTGTCCCGCCTTGGTAAAGTCCCTGCTCGCTCGAACTCACCTGATAAATATCGCCGTGACGATCGAAGATACCGAACATATCTTCCGCTTTTAAGACTCGAGAGGGTTCATCGCCCCGTGGTGCGGTGGCAGCGACATACCACTGGTTTTCGGTGGAAGCCGGATCGTCCATGGATCACCCGTTCGAGGAATCGAAAAACTAGATCGTTTGCTTGCCCAGCATAGAAAGGCGACCGAGGTCCTTCTCGATGACGTCCATACCGAGAACCTTTAGCGCTGGAGAGACTTTCTGCTTACACTTTTCACCGAGCTGTCGGTAGATCTGAATATAGTCGCTCGCCATGCGGCGGGCGGAAAAGCGATTTTCGAACGCCTGTCGACACATTGCCCGATTGATCTCGCCTACCCGTTCGACTGCCGATACCGCTTGGTGAAGATTCTCGACAACGAAACCTGTCGTTCCGTGCCGCATAACTTCCGGCACCGAACCGTTCCTGAAGGCGATCACAGGCGTACCGCAAGCCATCGCCTCGATCATCACGAGCCCGAAAGGTTCCGGCCAATCGATGGGAAAAAGCAAGGCGTAAGCATTGCCGAGCAGCTCATTCTTTTCTCGCTCGTTGACTTCGCCGATGAACTCCACCAAAGGATGATTGAGAAGGGTCTTGATCTCCTGGTCGAAATATTCGCGGTCGGCCTTATCGACTTTCGCTGCGATCTTGAGCGGCATGCCGGCACGAATTGCAATTTCGATCGCTCGGTCGACGCGCTTTTCCGGGGAAATACGCCCCAAGAATGCCAGATAAGTGCCCGGCTCGGCACGGAACGTATAAAGCTCCTCCGGCAATCCGTGATAAACCGTAGCTACCCAATTCCCCCAACCGACCGGCGTGCGTTGGTAATCCGAAATGGAGATCAACGGCATGTCCCGAAAGGCTTCGAGGAGGGCATCTAACTCTCTGATGTCCAAGCGTCCGTGTAAGGTGGTAACGTGCGGGGTCGAGCATTCGCGAAATACCGGAAAATGAAGGCAACCGGTATGAAAGTGAATGACATCGAATTCACTGGCCGCTCTGCACACCCGATCCAACATCAAGAGATGGGGTAGTAACGGATCTAGTACATCTTGGTCGAGACGCAGTGCCTTGGAAACAATCGGCTCGAGCTTGGCGCTCGTCTCCGAATCAGCACTGGCGAAGAGCGTAACATCATGTCCGGCGCCTACTAGCTCTTCGGTAAGATAATGCACGATGCGCTCGGTGCCGCCATAAAGTTTTGGCGGTATGCTCTCATACAAAGGCGCTACCTGCGCGATTTTCATACTCCTCCTTATACGCTGTTCACGTCCGGGCTGGCAGCAAGAGCGCCACCAGAGTTCGTCGTTTGCGCTATTAATTTTTGATCGAAACCGGGACTCAAGAGTTCACCATAGTGGCTCATCATCGAGACTCAAGACACGCGACGGCTACATCCCGCCCTCAACGGAGCGACGGTTCACGTGACCAGGTCGGTCTTTCCGTCACAACATACCTTCGCCCCGTCTTCGTCTCCCGTACTTTGGTCAAAAATTGTCAAGCTGGGCACTTGAGCTACATTTGGGGTGTCATCGAATCGCTTCGCCGACCTTTTGATCACTGGGAAAAATGACGCCTATGTTCCATCTTGTAACCCGCTCCAACCTATTGGTCTTCGCGCTCGCGTTGCTGCCGACCTCGGTATTCGCCGATGTCTATAAGTGTCTGGATCAGAAAGATAAGGTCTTTTATCAAGACCGACCATGTCAGGAGTTGACGTCGGCTCAACTGCCGCCCGGCTTGTCTCAACTAACAGCCAGCGATAACAAGCCGCACTTTCTTTGGAAGGCGACAACTGCGGAAGGCACGGTCTACCTCATGGGCGCCCTTCCTTATGGCGCGAGCGATATGTATCCCCTCCCGGAAGCGATAACGGACGCCCTCTCGGGGTCGGATGTGCTGATCGTCGGAGCCGATGTCGCTGCGCTGCCTCCGGCCGAACTACTTCCCATCGCCGCAAACCGAGGCGCGTACACGGACAATTCCGATTTAAGAGACCACATCAAAGCCGCCACCTGGGAAAGAGTGCTCAAGCTCTCTAAGGCTTTGGGCATGGCAGAGGAAACGATTCTCACCCAGAAGCCATGGATGGCGTCACTGAGTTTGATGAGCCTAGCCGCTAAACAGGCGGGCTATACGCAAGAGCTCAGCATCGAAAAAGGCTTTGTCAAGGATGCGCAGATGCGAAAGCCGGTACTTCAATTAGACTCGGTAGATGAACAAGCGAAACTGTTGGATGGCTTGTCCGAGATTGAACAGGAGCAAATACTCCTGCAATCGCTAAATGAGATTGAACGTGGGGACGACTATTTCAAATCGATGATCGAAGCCTGGACGAGCGGAGATTCCTCGACCGTTGAGCTGATCGTGCGTCGCCGCTTCGATAGTCTTCCGGCTTCGGACAAGCTCTTTAAGCTCTTGTTCACCGATCGAAGCGCAGCGATGGCGGAGAAAATCGGGGAATTGGCGGCCGATGGTAGGACTTATTTCGTTGTCTTGGAAGCCGGCCACCTGGTCGGTGAACACGGCCTCCTAAACCTGTTGCAATCGAAAGGCTTCAAAATTTCGCAGCTATAGCTCGAATCGATCCGGATCAGTTTTCAGCCTCGGGCTTGACGTAAACATCGGCGAGTTCACGTAATTGTGCCACAAAGGACGAAAATTCGCGCTGCGCGGCGTTTTTGGCGAGGAACTGGCGAGCAGCGTCCGCTTCCTTGGGATCTCCTTGCGAAGCGCCATCCTTGACGGCGATCAGCTTAAAGACGACTTGATCGCCGTTTTCAAGTTCCACCGTTGAGATAACGGGCTGCTCGGCTGACGGTCGAGCAGCCTTGAATACGGCATTCGTCAGCACTGGCGGTACATTTTTTGCATCGCGGCGCAGATTCGACTCCTTGGAAACCTGCATACCGTGCTCTTTGGCCAAACCCGTAAGCGGAGCACCCTGCTGCGCTTGGCGCAAAAGTTCTTCCGCTTGCTTGCGGGTCTCCTGTCTTGCGTCCTCGGCACGTAATTTGCCAACGATATCTTCCTTCACTTCTGCGAGGGGCTTATCGGACGCCGGTTGATGGTCTTTTATCCGCAAAACGACTGCTTTCTCGCTCCCCAATTCGACCGGATCGCTGTTCCGTCCGTTCAGAACGTCCTCACTGAACGCGGCTGCTCTTACCGTGGACTCGGCGGCGATACCGTCTCCTGCCTCACGCGTAAAGTATCCGGTGCTCTCGATTTTCAGATTGAGGGCTTTCGCGGCCGGCTCCAGACTGTCGGGATGTTCATAGCTGAGCTCCGTCAGCGTTTGTCCCTGTTCGTAAAACTTGTTTTCTGCCGCATTGCGCTGGAACGTTTTCAGCAGTTCGTCTTTTACTTCCTCGAATGGCTTGACCTTAGCCGGAGACAACTCGGTTACTTTGATCAAGTGATAGCCGAAAGATGTTTTGACAGGCTTGGATAACTCACCCTGCTTCAAAGCAAATGCCGCATCGGCAAAATTTTGCTCCATGGCTCCCTTGGTAATGAAACCCAAGTCGCCGCCGTTCTGAGCGGATACCGGGTCATCCGACGTTTCCTTTGCGGCCTTAGCGAAATCTTCGCCCTTAGCCAAACGGTCTTGAATCTGATTGATCTTGGCCAAAGCCGCCTGCTCGGCGGCTTCACCGCCTTCCGAATCGACCGCGACTAGGATATGGCTGACCTTGCGCCTTTCTTCGGACGCGAAACCAGACTTCTGCTCTTCATACAGATTGCGCAGGTCGTCTTCGGTGACTTGGGTCTCCTTCGCGATATCGTCAAGACGAACGGCGATGTACTCGATCGATACACGCTCGGGATTTTGGTAAGCCTGAAGATGTTTCCGATAGTAATCTTCGATTTCCGCATCGGAAATAGTGCGAGCCGATTTCTTCAAAGGTATTTTGAGATATTCGACCTCACGCTCCTGATTTCTGAGCCGAAAGAGCGAAGCGATTTGATTCGGGGTTACAAATGCGCTGTCAAGCAATCCGCGCTGGTATTGCTCCATCAACAAAGCTCTTCTGACCTGCGCAACGAATTGGGCAGAACTCAAGCCCTGAGATGACAGCATGATGTTGTATTTTTCCTTATCAAACTTGCCTTCGGTTTGAAAATAAGGGAGCGTCTGGATGAAGTCGCGCACGGCGCTGTCGCTGACGGCAAGGTCCTTAGCCTCCGCATTTTGCGCAATGATTTCTTCTCGAATCAGCCGCTCTAAAGCTTCATGTTTGAGCTGCCTATCGTCGACCTCCGCCAAACCCACCAGATTCGCAAGACTCTGCTGATAGGCCTGGTTTACCTCGCGCTCAAAAATATCCCTGTCACCGACGACAGCCAGTGGCTGCTCCTTGCCGGAATCCAGATAATTCTGAATTCCCCATAGAGCGAACGGCACACCGACAAGAATCAACATTACCCATGCGAAGATACCTTGGGCACGATCACGAATCGCTTGAAGCATATGCAGAACCTGATACGGCTTTAAGAGCAATCATTAAACGAAAAGACAGGCAGCCCCCTGCCCTCAAAAAAAAAACCCGCTGCCTCAGGGGCGCGGGTTTTTTGAAATTTGGCGGAGCGGACGGGGCTCGAACCCGCGACCCCCGGCGTGACAGGCCGGTATTCTGACCAACTGAACTACCGCTCCAATTTATGGTGGGTGCTGTAGGGATCGAACCTACGACCCTCGCCTTGTAAGGGCGATGCTCTCCCAGCTGAGCTAAGCACCCTAAAGAGTCGACTAGCTTACAGCATCTTTAAGTGCTTTACCAGCCTTGAATGAGGGAATTTTTGCAGCTTTGATGGTAATCGTGTTTCCCGTCTGCGGATTACGGCCTTGACGCTCGGCACGCTCTTTAACCCCAAAGGAACCAAAACCCACGAGTGAAACGGTTTCGCCGTTTTTTAAAGCTATCGTGATAGCGTCAATCATACCGTCGAGTGCGCGCCCGGCATCGGCCTTCGTCAGGTCCGCCGACTTAGCGATCGCATCAATTAGTTCCGCTTTATTCATTCTTTCCCCCTTTGATCGATGATGTTGAATCTAAGTTCTTCACATGGCCGCAAGACTTCGTCCATTCCTATATGCTGTTGGCTACGCGTGAACTCGCCGGCCGAAATGTAGCAGTAGACAAAAAGCACTGTCAAGCCGCATAGCGTCTGGGATTCAGCGAATTTTAGCGATCCGTCGCATTTCTCTGAACACGCAAAAAGCAACTCCCTCCAATTAGGACTAATGAGCAACGATCATGCCTGCCGTACCCGTCGATTTAGTCACACCCTCGGATTCGGGAGTAACCGGCGGTTTCAACGGTTCCGGCATGTGTTTTAGTGCGGTCTCGAGGACTTGATCGATAGAGCGAACCGCGACGATTTTGAGATCCTGCTTAATGTTCTTTGGAATCTCAGCCAAGTCCTTCTCGTTTTCCTGCGGAATCAAGACGGTCGAAATACCGCCCCGATGCGCCGCCAACAGTTTCTCCTTTAGCCCTCCGATGGGCAAAACCTCCCCGCGAAGCGTGATCTCGCCCGTCATGGCAACGTCCGATCTCACAGGGATTTGAGTCAATGCGGAAACCAAAGCCGTGCACATACCGATACCGGCGCTGGGACCGTCTTTGGGCGTGGCCCCTTCCGGCACGTGTATATGCACATCGTGCTTCTGATAAAACGCCGGATCGATACCCAGCGTTTCTGCTCGGCTCCGGGCTACCGTGACAGCGGTTTGTATCGACTCCTGCATGACCTCGCCGAGTTTTCCGGTATAGGTTTGCTTGCCGGTTCCGGGCATAACGACCGATTCGATGGTAAGAAGCTCGCCTCCCACCTCGGTCCAGGCCAGGCCGGTAACCTGCCCGACCTGGTCCTTCTCCTCGGCTCGTCCGTAGCGATAACGCCTGACGCCCAAAAAGTCATCCACGTTACGATGAGTCACGTTCAGTTTCTTGGTGCTCGGTTTGAGGACCAAGCTCTTGACGACCTTGCGGCAAATCTTGGCTATTTCGCGCTCAAGGCTACGAACACCGGCTTCTCGAGTATAGAAGCGGATAATATCTCGAACCGCCGATTCGGTGATATGAATTTCGCTGTCCTTAAGCCCGTTGTTCTTGACCTGCTTTGGAATCAGATAGCGCATGGCGATATTGACTTTCTCATCCTCGGTGTAGCCAGCGATGCGGATCACTTCCATGCGGTCCAGAAGCGGCGCCGGGATATTCAAAGTGTTCGCCGTTGCAATGAACATTACTTCGGACAAATCGAAATCGACCTCCAAGTAATGATCGTTGAAAGTATGGTTCTGCTCCGGGTCCAAAACTTCCAACAATGCGGCAGCAGGATCACCGCGGAAATCCATCGCCATCTTGTCGATCTCGTCGAGCATGAACATCGGATTGCGGGTCTTTACCTTGGAAAGGTTCTGCAGGATTTTACCCGGCATCGAGCCAATGTAAGTTCTGCGATGGCCGCGAATTTCGGCCTCGTCACGAACCCCGCCCAAGGCCATGCGAACGTACTTCCGGTTGGTCGCTCGAGCAATCGACTGACCGAGCGAAGTCTTGCCCACACCGGGCGGTCCAACCAAGCACAATATTGGGCCTTTTAGTTTCTTGACGCGCTGCTGAACGGCCAGATACTCGAGGATACGCTCTTTGACTTTCTCCAAACCGTAGTGCTCGGTTTCTAAAATTTCTTCGGCACGCTGCAAGTCGTGACTGATCTTGGTGCGCTTCTTCCACGGCATGTTGACCATCCAGTCGACGTAATTCCTGACTACCGTAGCCTCGGCAGACATCGGCGACATCAACTTGAGCTTGTTCAACTCCGTCTCGGCTTTGGTACGAGCCGCCTCAGGCATGCCGGCCTTTTCGATTTTGCGCGATAGCTCCTCGAATTCGTTCGGCACATCGTCCATTTCCCCCAACTCCTTCTGGATGGCCTTCATTTGCTCGTTCAAGTAATACTCGCGCTGATTTTTTTCCATCTGCTGCTTGACCCGCCCGCGGATACGCTTCTCCATCTCCAGCATATCCACCTCGCCTTCCATGAGCGTCATCAAACGCTCCAACCTGGCCGTCACATCGCTCATCTCCAGAATCGACTGCTTGTCTTCGATTTTGATGGTCATATGTGCGGCGATGGTATCCGCCAACCGGCTCGGGTCGTCGATGCCGGCAAGCGAATTCAACACTTCGGGCGGTATCCGCTTATTGAGCTTGACGTAATGATCGAAGGTGTTGATGGCGGTGCGCATCAACACATCGATTTCTTGATCGGTGATGTTGATCTCGTCCAGCTGCGGCGAAACTACGGCTACGTAGTGCTTGTCGGCGACACGGTACTTATCGACGTTGCAGCGCTCGCTACCCTCGACGAGCACTTTCACAGTGCCGTCCGGAAGCTTCAGCAATTGCAGGATGTTAGATAAAGTGCCGATCTGGTACAGGTCATCGAAGCTGGGATCATCCAGTTCGGCTTCTTTCTGCGCTACGAGCAAGATTTGTTTGTTGTCCCGCATGGCAGAGTCTAGGGCCAGAATCGACTTCTCTCTGCCGACGAAGAGCGGTATGACCATGTGGGGATAGACTACGACGTCCCGTAAGGGAAGCACCGGTACCATCTTTTCCGGCTTTGCACGATTTTCAAGCGAGGTATTTTCCATTAGCCACCCATGGATATTAGTGAGTACGCGTTGTTACTGAGTATATAGGTAAGCTTCGGGCAAAAAACAAGACTAAGCCCGATAAAATCGGGGACTATTTGATTTGGCCAAAAACTTCAGATGAAGAGATCAGCAAAAATTCTGCGATCCCGTCCGGGTAAGTACGAAAAACTACTTAGATGCGAATGTATCGTCGAGATTCCCGAATCCGAACGATTTTCTATACAAAATGCGTAGATCAATGCGCGGTGACGCTTACGCGCTGAAATAAGCGACCGCTACCATTAGGATCAGTGAATGCAAACAGGTGTTTGTGCCGACAGGCGAGCAAGAACGCAAATTCAACTTGAAGGCTGCCCTAACGAGCTTTAAGACTGAGAAGCTATCAGCCATTAGTCAGACAGTGAAGTTCGGCCATCGATCAAGATCTGAAAATTGGCCGCATAACAAAACCCTGAATCGGCTACCGACGCCCGCTCGCCGCAAGGCATCGATAGCACTCGAAAGATATTTCACTCTACCGAAGCGCAGTGCTTTTCTTCGGTTTGATAAATCAGATACGGGTCCGATTCGCCGCGAATAACCTTTTCATCGATCACAACTTTGGAAACATGTTCGGCGGAAGGCAATTCGTACATCGTATCCAGCAACACGTGTTCGAGAATCGTTCGCAGACCGCGTGCGCCGGTTTTCCGTTCCATTGCCCTTCGCGCGATCACCCGCAAGGCGTCCTCGCGAATCTCCAGATCGCAACCCTCCATCTCGAACAACTTCTTGTATTGTTTGACCAGAGCATTTTTCGGTTCGGTCAGAATTTGAACCAATGCCTGCTCATCCAATTCTTCCAGAGTCGCCACCACCGGCAAACGACCGACAAACTCCGGAATCAGGCCGTATTTGATCAGGTCCTCCGCCTCCACGTCCGCCAAAACTTCGCCGACATTGCGGCGTTCGTCCTTGGTCTTGACCTCCGCGGAAAAACCGATGCCGCCCTTTTCGGAGCGTGAACGAATGATTTTTTCCAGTCCGGCGAACGCTCCGCCGCAGATGAAGAGGATATTCGCCGTATTGACCTGCAAAAATTCTTGCTGAGGGTGTTTGCGTCCGCCTTGTGGCGGTACCGAGGCCACAGTGCCCTCGATCAACTTCAGCAGAGCCTGCTGCACACCTTCACCGGACACGTCGCGGGTGATCGAGGGATTATCCGACTTACGGGAAATCTTATCGATCTCGTCGATATAGACGATACCGGACTCTGCCTTCTCCACGTCGTAATCGCATTTCTGCAAGATCTTTTGGATGATGTTTTCGACATCTTCCCCGACGTAACCCGCCTCGGTCAGCGTCGTCGCGTCGGCGATCGTGAACGGCACGTCCAACAGCCGGGCGAGCGTCTCGGCAAGCAAGGTCTTTCCCGATCCGGTTGGGCCGATCAAGAGGATATTGCTCTTGGCCAGCTCGACATCGTTCTTCTTCAGGTGGTTATGCACCCGGAGCCGCTTATAGTGGTTGTAGACCGCAACCGACAAGATCCTCTTGGCTTTCTCCTGGCCAATGACATACTCGTCGAGTACGGCCTTGATCTCTTTCGGTTTGGGCAACTTATCTACGCTAGCGGCAACATTTTCCTGAAGCTCCTCGCGAATAATATCGTTGCACAACTCGACACATTCGTCACAGACGAACACAGCCGGACCGGCAATGAGCTTTCTGACCTCATGCTGGCTTTTTCCGCAAAACGAGCAGTAAAGAAGTTTCCCGCCCCCGTCTTTGCCGTGCTTATCATCACTCATCGCAAACCTCTTATTCGTCAGATGACTGTTGTAGCAACCTACGCGAACCAACCGCTACCGGCATACGTCCACTAGTCCTTGGAACTCGAATTCCAATGCGTTTAACCGCTAGAACCCGGTTCTCGGCTAGCGAGCACCTTGTCGATTAGACCATATTGCGCTGCGTCTTCTCCACTCATGAAATTATCACGATCGGTATCGACTTGAATTCGTTCCAACGGCTGACCTGTATGTTTCGCCAATATTCGATTCAGTCTGTCGCGGGTCGCGAGAATTTCGCGGGCATGAATGTCAATGTCGCTGGCCTGTCCCTGGAAGCCGCCCAAAGGCTGATGGATCATGACTCGCGAATGGGGCAGACAATATCTCTTGCCGGGCGCGCCGCCCGCCAGAAGCAACGCTCCCATGCTAGCCGCCTGACCGATGCACAGGGTGCTGACGTCGGGTTTGATGAACTGCATGGTATCGTAAATCGCCAGTCCCGAGGTGACTATGCCGCCGGGAGAATTGATATAAAGATGGATGTCCTTGTCCGGATTTTCCGATTCCAGAAAGAGCAGTTGAGCGATGATCAGGTTGGCCATGTAGTCTTCGACCTGCCCAACCAGAAAAACCACCCGCTCCTTGAGCAAGCGGGAATAGATATCGAACGCCCGTTCGCCACGCGCCGACTGCTCGATTACGACGGGCACCAACCCCGTCGCCCGAGTATTGACGGTTTTATCAAAATCGCCGGTAAACATCATGAGATCTCTCGGGTTAAAGTTACGCCGCTTGTGAGGAACTGCCGGTAACCTGCTGCATCAACTCTTGAAACGCGATCTTTTCTTCGGTCACCTTTGCCTTGTCCAATACCAAATCCACCACCTGATCCTCCATGACCACGTTTTCCACTTCGCGAAGCCGCTCCGGCTCGGCGTAGTACCAGCGCACCACGTCTTCCGGGCTCTCATAACTCGCGGCCAATTCGTCGACGGTCGAACGCACCCGCTTTTGATCCACGACAAGATTATTAGTTTCAATGATCTTCCCGAGGATCAGCGCCAAGGCGACTCTTCGTCTCGCCACTGGCTCTAGCTGCTCCTTCAGCTTGGCTTCATCGAGATCCTGCCGCCTTTTCTGGGCCGCTTGCCGGTAGGGCGCCAACAAATGCTCAAGCTCATCTTGGATTAAGGCGTTGGGCAGAGCAATCGCATTCTTGGCGAACAGAGCATCCATCACCGAGGATTTCGTTCTCGTCTGCAGCGCCCGCTTCATCTCGCGCTCCATGTTAGCGCGGATATCGCTGCGGAAAGCTTCCACGCCACCTTCCTCGATGCCGTAGGATTTTGCGAATTCCGCGTCCACCTCGGGCAATAAGCTTTCTTCGACTTTCAGCGGCTCGATGGCAAATTGCGCCGTGTTGCCGGCCAGCTTTTGGTTGGGGTAGTCGGCCGGAAACGGCAATTCGAATTCGAGCGTCGACCCGGCCACTGCGCCGACCAACTTATCTTCGAATCCTGGAATCATTTGGTTCGTGCCCAGGACAACGGGCAGATTCTCAACTTTTCCGTCGGTAAACGACTCATCGCCGATCTTGCCTTCAAAGGCGATCGTAACACGATCCCCCGTTGCCGCCGCGCGCTCGACCTCTTGCCAGCTCTTCCGCTGCTCTCTGAGACGTTCGATCATGGCATCGATATCCGGCTCGGTCACTTCCGAAACGAACCGCTTGACCTCCAATGTCTCCAACGGCATCAGCACGAACTCCGGCATCACTTCGAAGCTCGCTTCATATTCCAGCCCACTGCCCTCGTCGACTCGGCGAGCGGTGATCTGCGGCACTCCCGCTGGTTTGAGCCTCTCCTCCCGGACGGCTTCATAAAAGCTCGATTGGATCAGATCCGAAAGGACCTCCTCCCGGACCTGCTGTCCATAGCGCTTTTTTACCAGACTTTGAGGCACTTTGCCGGGACGGAAACCGTCGATCTTGACCTTGTTCGCCAAAGTTTTGAGGCGTGAGGCTATTTTTTCCTGGATCTCTTCTTCCGGCACCTGTACGGTCATTTTCCGGCTCAATTCAGATGTCGTTTCGACAGAAACTTGCATGTCGCTGTTACCTCAAGAATGGAAAAAAGTATCGGAGGGACTGGCTCGAAAAGCACAATCGCCTAAATTGCTGGCTGATGCGCCGAACTCTGATATCCGTAATCGGATATTTATGCTAGGAAGCTTGGCTTCTTGGTGCTTACTGAACATTTGGTGCGAATGGAGAGACTCGAACTCTCAAGGGTTGCCCCACTGGAACCTAAATCCAGCGCGTCTACCAATTTCGCCACATTCGCACATAAAATCTGCCCGAATTATACTCCGTTTGCCGAGGAATTTCCGGCTCGGTCCCGCTTCCCTTCAAGATTCGATCCAAAAACTCGCCCCGCCGATCGGATGCAAGCTTTCTATTATAAAACGCGCGAATATTTTTTCATCTGTTCGTTCTTTGGACGCATAGCGGATTTTGCCGTTTTTCGCTTTTTCGTCCGGCCTGTAGTAATAAATATGTTCGGCCAAGGCTATGGATTTAAAGATGGATCAGAAACAGGACAGAGAAGGCGTCGTCAAGTATCGCCTCGATTACACGACGGCTCCGCCGGTAGATTCGGAAATCGTCGCCGAACTGAATGCCTGGCGGACCATCCTCTATCGTCTCGGACTCACCGGGCAGGACTCTCGTCGGTATGACGGCCTGGCCTACGGCAACGTCAGCCTTCGCCGCGGTGAAACCGCCTTCCTTATCAGCGGAACGCAGACCGGCGGCAAGCCCAAGCTCATTAGCGAACATTACTGTCTCGTCACCGGATTCGATCTGGAGCAAAACCTCATCATCGCCGAAGGACCGATAGCGCCCTCTTCCGAAGCCCTGACCCATGCTGCGGTTTACCAAAGCGGAAGCGGGATCGATTGCGTACTGCATGTCCACTCGCCCGAATTATGGGAAAAGGCCGAAGCCTTGGCCATTCCCGTGACTGACCGGCAAGTCGGTTACGGCACGCCGGAGATGGCCCATGAGGTCGGGTTTCTGGTTCGAACTTCGAAAAGCCCGGTCATCGCCATGGGTGGCCATGAAGACGGCGTCATCGCGTTCGGCCGCACCGTCGAGGAAACCGCCATATGCCTGATTCGCAGCCTGGCGCAGGCATTAGCCTAAGATCACGACAACGTCGTGAGACCGCCCGTCCGATAGCAAAGGAATTCGTGCCGTTTCCTGTTCGACCGGCACCGGCCGTCCGTCCAGATCCGCACTGAGAACACGCCGAGGCGTTTTATTCGGATTCGTTACCCTGATCGTATAGCGCGTCGGATTGCCCGGATGCCGATAGCGGATCACAAACTCCGGCCACTCGGCCGGTATACAAGGTTTGAGCTCGATGAAAGCGCCCTCCTTCACCCGAAATCCCAAAATCGATTCCAAGGCGACACGGTACATCCAGCCCGCGGACCCCGTGTACCACGTCCAACCGCCGCGGCCCACATGCGGCGGTTCGCCGTAAACGTCGGCGGCGACTACGTAGGGGTCGACCCGGTAAACATCGGTTTCTTCCTGCGTCCGCGCGTGGCTCACCGGGCTGAGCATTTCCAATAGCCGCGCGGCCCGGTCGTTCCGGCCGAGTTCTGCCACGGCGCGCACCACCCAACACGCGGCATGGGTGTATTGCCCGCCATTTTCGCGCACGCCGGCCACATAGCCCTTGATGTAGCCCGGGTCATGCGGTGTGTTGACGAAGGGCGGCGTCAATAAACGAATGAGACCATCATGATCGGAGATCAGGTGCTCCTCGACCGCATCCAAAGCTCGATTCGCCCGCTCCGCCGGCGCCGCGCCTGAAATCACCGCCCACGCCTGGGCCAAGGCGTCGATTCGACACTCATCGCCGTGTTTGGTGCCTAAAGGGGTACCGTCGTCATAATAGGCGCGTCGATACCAGTCGCCATCCCATCCCGCGTCATTGAGCGCCTGGTAAAGATGCTCTCGATAAGCCCGGTAAGCTTCGATCCTCGCCTGGTCGCCGCGCTTCTCGCAGATCGGCAGGAATTCTTCGAGAACGTGGTAAAGAAAGAATCCCATCCACACGCTCTCGCCGCGCCCTTCGCGGCCCACCCGGTTCATGCCGTCGTTCCAGTCGCCCGTGCCCATCAAGGGCAAACCGTGCGCGCCCCGGGTCAGGGAGCGGTCCAGCACTCGACAGCAATGTTCGTAGATGTCCGCAACCTGACCGGCATCGTCGGGTTTCAGATAAGCCTCGTCCTCCCCCTCCGCCAGTAAACGGGCAGTCACAAACGGCGCGGATTCGTCCAGTACGCTCCAATCGCCGGTGTGACGGATATAAAACGCCGTGACATATGGCAGCCAGACCAGATCATCGGAAAATCGGGTGCGCAATCCCCGCTCCAGGGGTTCGGGATGCCACCAGTGAAGCACGTCTCCCTCGACAAACTGATGCGCGGCGTGAAGCAGAATCTGGGCTCGAGTAAGCTCGGGGCGCAGATAGATCAGCGCCGAGGCGTCCTGAAGCTGATCGCGGTAACCGAAGGCGCCTCCGGACTGATAGAACGCGGAGCGCCCCCAGACCCGGCAGCTCAGGTTCTGATATGCCAGCCAGCCGTTGACCATCAGATCGATGGCGGGAGACGGCGTCTCGATTTGAATTCCGGAGACAAAATCGCGCCAAAAACCTTGGGCTTCGGCCAAGGCGTTCTCGATGGCGCTAGCTTGCCGGTAGCGTTCGATGATCGATCGGCATTCGTCCTCGGAGAGGGTTTCGCCCAACAGGAACGCACATTCGAAGGTTTGCCCCGGTTCCAAGTCGATTTGAAGCTGAAGCGCCGCGCACGGATCGAGATTAGCGCCATTCCGTCCATCGAGCGATGCGCGTGCGAGCAAAGCCGCGGGGGCTTCCGGGCTGCCGTTCCGCCCGATGAAGCTCTCCCGATCGGCGGTGAAATACATGGCACCCGGCTGCCCTACCGCCGCCGCGAAGGCGACGCCGTCGGAAAACTCTCCGGCTTGGCGATTGATAGCGAACAGCGCCGACGTCTCCGGATCATGGCGGGTGATCACGAACCGGCTGCTGTCGGACGGCGTCCCGCCCAGAATTAAGCGCTGGTATGAAAACAGCGACAAGCGGCGGCGGCTAGCGCCCCCATTCGTCAGACGCCATCGGAAAATTTTGACCGGATCGTGGCGGGCCGCGAACAGTACGACGTCCTGATCCAAACCATCGTAGGTGCTGGTAAACCGGCTGTACCCGAACCCGTGGCGCGCCTCGTAAGCGGCGGGTGCCGAACAAGGCCCCGGCAAGGGAGACCAGAACGCGCCGGTTTCCTCGTCCCGGAGATATAACGCTTCGCCGAACGAATCGCTGACGGGATCGTTGAACCAAGGCGTCAACCGATGCTCGCGGCTGTTCCGATGCCAGGTATATCCCGCTCCCCGCTCGCTGACCAGAAAGCCGAAGTGTTCATTGGCGACTACGTTGATCCATGGAAGAGGCGGCCCTTGCAACTCGCCGTCGGTCAAATCCAAACGAACCACGTACTCGGTGCCGTCCGCGGCAAAACCGCCATATCCGTTGAAAAATCGAAGCGCTTCGCGCCCGGCCTTGAGTTTCGGCGTCTCCGGCGGCAAAAGGGCGCGCCGCGCTCTCGCGCTTGGAACCGGAAGCTCCGATCGAAGCGACGGCGCGTTTTCATCGACCACCAGGCGCGCAACGGCGCACAGCAATTCGAGATCGGCCGGCGCAATGTCTTTTTCCGCGCGAATAAAGATGTCCTGATCAAGCCCGCCCAACCCACCGAAGTCGGCCCCCTTGTCCGGACTCAAGATCATCAGCGCGAAACGTAAGCCTTTCGCCAGCCAATAGCGCTGCGCCTTGATGAGTTCGGCAACCCGTGAATCCTCGCGACTGTCACTGGCCCGTACCAGAACGATCGGCCGGTAGAACGGCAAGCCGTAGCGGTCGAGCCGCGCAAGAGGACCGCAGGCGCTCCGCAGCACCGACTCCGGAGCCCGAAGCTTCGGATCGCCGTAAAGCAACGCACCTGCGAGGGCTTGAAAAAACTCCGCCCCCGTTCCGGTCATGTCGAGCCGCCGGACGAGTTCCCGCTCGCCTTCGGCCGCGCGGGCGTAGATAGTATTTATCGCTTTTTCCGCCGAGCAACGCTCGATGAGCTTCAGCGCCTGCGTCCTGTCTTCGGCCGCGCCGAACAGAAACACCACATCTCCCTGCGTGTTGGGAGCAAGTTCCAAGCAGCGCCGCAGAGCGAAAACCGGGTCGAGCACGTTGCCGATCCCGCCGGACAGCGGCTGTGTTTCACGAAGCGCCTGCGGCTCCGCCGGCGTCCGGTTCCGGCCGAGGAAGCGCATCCGGTCGGTCTCGTACTCCAATTCACCCGGCCCGAACGCCGCGCCGACCAACCACGGATAAACCTCATGAGCGCTGCGCGGCCTGCGACGAGCGAGCAGCGCTTCTCGTTCCGCCACGAACTCGGTTTGCACGAACAACTTGGAGAAAGCCGGGTGCGCCGCATCGGCCGCAGGATGATTCAGGACCACTTCGAGATAGCTCGTGATTTCGATCCGTCTGGGCCGATTCGAACGATTTCGCAGCGTGACTCGGCGCAGCTCCAGATCGTCGTCCGGGCTGACGCACACATCCAAAACGGCCTCGATACCGCTGTTCTCGCACTGAAGCCTAAACCGGCCCGGCTCGTAACGAGCGGTCCGTGCATCGGCTTCCATCCCCGTCGGCTGCAAACCGAGCGACCACCAGTCTCCGCTATCCAAATCCCGGAGGTAAATGAACCATCCCTCGCCGTCTTCGACGCGGTCTCCGCTCCAGCGGGACAGCGCGTGGCCGCCAAGCATCGAAAACCCGGTGCCGGCCGATGTCAGCAATACCGTGTAGCGTCCGTTGGACAGAAGGCGCGACGCCGGGACCGAATCGTTCGGTCGATCGAGACCGGCCTGGTTAGGATCGAAGCTCATGCGGACTCCTTAGGTCAAAAATCGAAATCAATTAGCTTGCTGCGTAATTGCCGCCCCGTAGTTCACCGTCACTTCCGCCGGAAACTCGCCGATCACCGCTTGATCGGCGGTAAACGTATCGACCGGTTTTCCGTTGACGGTAAGCGACCGGATGGGCTGGTCGGCGGGTGCCTTGAGAACGATCTTGCCTGGAGGCAGGGCGAGATCGCCGGAGAGCACGAGCCGCAATTTATCGGGTTCTTCCTGGCGCAAGGTATAGTTCAAGGTTCCATACCACGTGGGCAAACGCTTCACGCCCACATCGCCGCCACCCTCCAGCCACGCTTTCGGAATTCCTGCCGCCAGAACCAATGCTTGATCGCTTTCACGTTCATACGCGTACAGAGCGCGCATCGCCCGCACGAATTCCGCCCCGATCCAGGCATGGGGCATATCGCCTATGAACTTGGGATGCTTGGGATCGCGCCAGACGACCTCCGCCCAGTGATTCCAGTCGGCGGGACGTTGATCCTTGAGCAGAAAATTCAACAGCTCCAGCGCCTGCTCGCGCCGCCCCATACGGACCAGCGCTTCTACGGTACGCACTTCGTACGGCGTGTAAGCGATCCATTCCAGCTTGTCGTCGCGCCGCTTGTTGAAATAGTCGTAGAAATTGTCGAAGGTCTTGTTCAGCGCCTCTATCGGAAGATTGGTCTGCTCGCCGCCGACCGCGACCGCCATGGCCGTGGCGGTGGCGTCGAAATCGCCCAGCTCCGCCGAACCCGGCATGAAGGCGATCTTGT
Organism: Methylocaldum sp. RMAD-M; assembly: GCF_017832375.1. Taxonomy (NCBI): domain Bacteria; kingdom Pseudomonadati; phylum Pseudomonadota; class Gammaproteobacteria; order Methylococcales; family Methylococcaceae; genus Methylocaldum; species Methylocaldum sp. RMAD-M. The sequence goes on from NZ_JAFIBZ010000012.1 coordinate 112,433, forward strand.
GCTTGGCCATGGTGCGCTTGATGGATTGGTACAGGTCGCTGCGAAAATCGTCCCGCAAAGCGTCAAAATGCGCGGCATTGTTTTCGTCCATGACCAGCACGGCCAAGTCGGCGGCATCCTTGAGCCCGCGCAAGGTCCAAAAGCCGTCCCAGTAGGAGTGTACCGGATGGGCGCTGTAACCTTCGTGACTGATGGATTCGGGCATCATGCCGAAAAACATCGATTTATCGGAGGACTTGTACTCTTCGCTCTTCCGTTGATTGCGCAACTGCTCGATATAGTGCACCGATTTCACGATCGTCGGCCACATCTCGTATACAAAACCGATATCGCGCGTGTAACGGTAGTATTCGGCGACAACGTAAATGAACTCGCCGTGGCTGTCGTTCTCGGGGACGCTATCGGGCCCCCTGTGATCGACGCAGCAGGGAATCTTCCCGTTGGGAAACTGGAACCCGGCATACCATTCGATGAAGTGCCGTACTTCTTCGGTATACCCCATGCCGAGCAAGGCGGCGGACATCAAGGCCGCGTCGCGAATCCAGGAGCGGGCGTAGGAGCGAGAACCGGGATAAAGCGCGGCGCCGTCCCGGTTGATGAAGATATAGGCCAGATTGCTCCTCACCGTATCCCGAAGCTTTTGCGCCTCGGGCGGAACGATCAGATCGGCGCGGACGATCTTGGCCTCCCAGAAGTTGACGGCATCCCGAAACCGGGCCCGACCGAAGGCACTGCCGTTCCCCTCCACTATATTCGCCGCCTCCAGAATGGCCTCCGGATTCTGATACGGAATCGCCAGATAAATCTCCCGCGACGCGCCGGGAGGCAAATCCAGCTCGTATTCCAAGGCGGCGGACGCATAGCCGAAGGGGTCGTGAGCTTCGGTCTGCTGCGGCACCTTGCCTTCCATCAAGAAATCGGTAATCGAACCTTGGTCGAAGGTCGTCGCACCAAAGTGATGAGGCGGGGTCAAGGGGATTACCGAGCGATTCTCGTCGACCCGGATGATTCGCCCGTCCAGCGCGATATCGTGGATTTGCGCCACGCCCCCCACCATATTCAAGGCCTGCCAGGGCGGATTGACTTGAAACGGACGGATCGCGAGCAAGAGCTTCAACTGCTCACGCTCGCTGCCGTTGTTCTCCACCCGATAGCGCGCATAAAGCGCCTGCCCGGGCTTGCTGGCGGCGAAAGCCGTCGTCTTCATTTCGACCGAATCGGACCGCCAGGTCACCGAGGGCACGGGCAAATAACCGCGCTCGAGCTCCTGTACCGGAAACACGTCGTTCCAGGTAACGAGCTTGCCTTTGGTGTATAAGAAGGGTTCGATGGAAAATGCGTTCTTATCCACTTCCAGCGCCCCTTCCTCGTTCAGCAAACCCTCCTTGTCGCTGCCGTTGGCGCCGATGACGGTGAAATAACTTTGCTCGCCGTAAAAATATTTCGGGTAGATACCGCGGGGCGCTTCACGGGCAATGGTTTCGAAAAATGCGTTCGGCGAGGCGGAAAAGTCGAACGGTTTTATGGTCAGCGAGCTGATGCCGTATCCCCGGCCGCGGCTGCTTTTCTGCAACTCCAGCCGCAAATAGCGGGATTCGGCGTCGGGCATATAAATGTAATCGCGGCGCCCGTTGCCCAGACTGACCGTGTACACCGGCTGCCATAGCTTGCCGTCTTGGGAAATCCGAACCTGATAAGCGGTGGCGTAATCGTCGCGGTCCCACTCGATGATCAAGCCGCCATATTCGCGGCGCTTCAGAAAATCGACCTGCAGCCACTGGCTTTCCGCGAGCGCGCCGCTTTGCCATGAGGTTTCGGGCTTCGCGTCCAGCACCGACTCCGGGTCGTGATCCTTGGCGGTGGTCGAGGCCGTGACTTTGGGCGTGAGATTGTAGGCGGTAATCGGCTCGCGCTTCTCGAAGCGGAAATCGTCGAGCCAAATCGATCCCTTGCCGCCGGTGCTCGACGTGATCGAGAACTCGACGAATCCAACCTGCTTGAGTGGCGTATTGGACGGTCCCCACGCGAAGTCGAACATGCGTTTTTTCACGCGGTACTGTTGCCAGTCCACCGGCAACTTGAAATCGAAGCGCCGTCGCCACCAGACGTTATCCCCGGAGGGGTCGATGATCTTAAACTCGACATTGTTGGCCGGCGCTTCCGCCCGCGTATAAAACGTGAATGCGTAATTTTCGGGCAGCGGGATGGAGAACTTCTTGCGCACGGTAACAAAGCCCGTACCGCCCCTGAAATCGAAATCGAGGCGTAGACCCATGCCGGTCCGGCCGGTATCCTGAGCCAATTCCACATGAGTGCCTTCCGCGGCCACGGCGGTCCAGCCGCTCAGCGTTTCGAAATCGTCCAAAATCACTGCTGCGGAATTCGCCGCCCGCGCCAAACCGAACCCCACCAGACATGCCAAGCCCAACAAGAGCTTGATCAGTTTTCGTCTATTCATTTCTATCAATCGGAAAAGCAGGTCTTCTCTATATAGACAAGCTTCGAGACCTTCTTGACGAGAGCGTAAGCCTGATCCGCTCGGCCAGGCAAGCATGGAGGTCCCCGGAATATCGTTGATCAAGCGGCGGGCATCTCCCCACGGATAAGAAAATCGGTTTTAATCCTCAAGCTTTGCTCTCCGACTCGATACACATAACGCCGATGCACTCCGTCCGCCACTGGCTTCCCTCGCCTTTTCTGCGCTATTCCGCGGCTTTTCAAGTCATCGGCGGGTCCGCCGCGCTTCTTGCGCCCGATGGATCGACGCTGCTCGTCGAGGCCCTCGCAGCCAATCACGCGATCGTATTCGGCGCGAGCTTTTGGCCTACCAGCCCGCTGCTCGGCCCGAACCTCACCCGGCTCCCCGCCGAACGAGCGGAACGCAAGGAAATCGCACTGACCTTCGACGACGGCCCCGACATCGAAACCACGCCGAAAGTGCTCGATCTGTTGGATCGTTACCAAGCCAAAGCCAGCTTTTTTTGCATCGCCGCCAGAGCCGAAAAGTATCCGGAACTGGTTCGCGACATCGTATCGCGAGGCCATCGCATCGAAAATCACACATACCGCCATGCGCATACCTTCGCCTTGAGCGCCGTCGGCGGTTTCAAGGCGGAAATCGGGCGAGCGCAAGCGGCGTTAACAGCTCTCACGGGCGCCTCACCGCGCTACTTCCGGGCCCCCGTCGGCATGCGCAACCCGTGGCTGCAACCCGTGCTGAGCAGCTTGGATCTGACCTTGGTTTCATGGACACGCCGTGGCTACGATGCCGTGTTCGGCGACCCTCAAAAGATCGTGCGGCGTTTGTCCAAAAACCTCCGCGGCGGAGATATTTTGCTGCTGCACGATGGCTCTTCGGCCCGCGACCGGAACGGCCGCCCCGTCGTACTGGAAGCCTTGCCGAGATTGCTGGACGAAGTCGCTCGGCTGAACCTGATTCCCGTTCCGCTATGACGACTCCAAGCTTTAAAAAGCTGTTACCCACATAGAAGTTTCGGGATCGACGCTAACTTAATGTGAACGATTGTTGCCCTGAACGCGGATCCTTTGCACAATCGATCTGGGGGGATAAAGGATCGTCGGAACAGCGATTCGTGCTTAGCGTCCTCTTGGGATTTTCCGTCAACCAACAAAAAGAGAAAAAACAATGAGACTCAAACCCGTACTCGTCGCTTTATTCGTCGCCGCTTTCGTTCTCCTGGCCGGTTGCCGGACTTCTCCGGTATACAACGTCTACGACGCGCCGGTCATGGTGACGGGCAACAAGCCTTATACCGCCGAGGACGTCGAGAAAGCCATCATTCGGGCAGGTGCCGGACTCGGCTGGCAGGTCAGAAAAGTAAAGCCGGGACAGCTCATCGGAACGCTGTTCATCCGCTCCCATATGGCGGAAGTGGACATCACCTACAGCAAGGACAAATACAATATCCGCTACAAGAACAGCAACAACCTGAACTACGACGGCACCAAGATTCACAGCAATTACAACGGCTGGATTCAGAATTTCGATAATGCCATCAAGCGCGAGCTGTTGAGCATTTAAAAACGCGCAGTGATCGTCGATTTCGGCCATTTGGCCGAACAAACCGCCCGCCGCTATCGGGCGGCGGGCCGCTTCACCGAAGGATTCGTGCGCGGCAAGCTGCGGCACGATCCCGTGTACGCCTATCTCCTTTCCAATCCCGATTGGCTTCCCCGAAGCGGCGCGATTCTCGATCTCGGCTGCGGGAGAGGCATTCTCATGAGCCTATTGTCGGAAGCTCGGAGACTCGATCTGATTCCGCTGAGCAACGCGCAATTTTTCGGCATCGATCTGCGTCCGAACGACGTAGCCGCCGCCAGGCTGGCCTTGGGCGACGAGGCGGAAATCGCCGTCGCCGACGTGCGCTCGGCAGCCTTGCCCGCCTGCCGAGCGGCTGTCCTGCTGGACCTTCTGCTTTATCTCGCGGCGGACGAACAGGAGGCGCTGCTCGAGCGAATAGCGGACGTACTGCCCGGTGGCGGTGCGCTGGTCATGCGGGAGACGGATGCCGGCTCGGGTCTACGGTTTCAAGCCACCCGAACCGCAGAGCGGCTGTGCGCGCTGGCGCGGGGCCATGTTCGGCAACGCTATCATTACCGCAGCGAGACGGAATGGAAAGGCTTGCTCGAAGCTTTGGGATTTTTCGTGGAGACCGTTCCGATGAGCGAAGGCACGCCGTTTGCCAACGTGCTTTTCATCGCCCGGCGCCGCAATCCGTCGCTTACGGCAGATTGACCAGCCGCGGCGGCTCCCACGCCGAATCGCGGTGCTCGGCGACAACCGTGGTGTAGATACCTCCACGTACATTGAAGCGGGCGGTTACACGCATGAAGTTCGGAGCGCAGGCCCTGACGAGATCATCGAGAATTCGATTGGTCACCGCTTCGTGGAACGCGCCGTCCTCGCGGAAAGACCAGATATAAAGCTTGAGCGATTTGAGCTCCACGCACGATCGGTTCGGCACGTACTCGATCAGAATGGTGGCGAAGTCCGGCTGGCCGGTTTTGGGGCACAAGCAGGTAAACTCCGGAATCTCGATGCGGATAGTGTAATTGCGGCCGGGTTGCGGATTATCGAAGGTTTCGAGGTCTTTGCTAGGTATTGATGGCATAGGAGAACGGTAAAGGATCTTCAGAAATGCGCGATGCGCAGTAGTGGCGGAACACAGACAGGACATAAACAAGTACGGAATGACGCCGTGACTTAGTCCGCTATAATAGCGCCCGGTTCCATTACAAACCAGACTAACGGACTTGCCCGCCATCGCGCCCACCATCATTTTCCTGCTGTCGTCTCGTACTGCAAAACTCATTTACACCCTCTGATGCGGCTGGACAAGATCAAACTCGCGGGCTTCAAGTCCTTCGTCGACCCCACGCCGATTCCGCTTCCCGGCAATCTGGTGGGCATCGTCGGACCGAACGGCTGCGGCAAATCGAACATCATCGACGCGGTGCGCTGGGTGATGGGCGAGAGCTCGGCCAAGCATCTCCGCGGCGACACCATGGCCGACGTGATCTTCAACGGGTCCAGCACCCGCAAGCCGGTGGGCATGGCCTCGGTGGAACTGATCTTCGACAACAGCGAAGGCAAGGCGCCGGGCGAATTCGCCAGATACCCGGAAATTTCCATCAAGCGCCAGGTCACGCGGGACGGGCAATCGACCTACCTCTTGAACGGCACCCGCTGCCGCCGCAAGGACATCACCGACCTGTTCCTCGGCACCGGGCTCGGCTCCCGAAGCTACGCCATCATCGAGCAAGGCACCATCTCCCGGCTGATCGAAGCCAAGCCCGACGAACTGCGGGAGATCATCGAGGAAGCGGCGGGCATCTCGAAGTACAAGGAAAGGCGTCACGAAACCGAACTCCGCATGGGTCACACTCAGGAAAACCTCGACCGGCTGCAGGATCTCCGCGACGAGGTGGCGAAACAACTGGACAACCTCCGGCGGCAGGCGAGAAAGGCGGAAAAGTACACGGCTCTCAAGCAGGAGGAGCGGCGCTACAGAGAGCAACTGCTCGCCATCCGCTGGCGCAAATACGACGAGCTCCTGCGCGATCATCAAAAGTCCCTGGCAACATCCGAACAGCTGTTCCGACAACTGGTCAGCGAAGGCAACGGCTTGAACGAAACCCTGGAGCAATATCGAGACCGGCACGAAGCGCTGCAACACCAACTCGGCGAGCATCAAGGCCGCTTTTACGAGCTGGGCTCCGAAGTCAGTCGGCTCGACCAGGCGATCAAGCACGCGCACAAGACGCGCGAAACCCTGCGTCAGGAACAAACCCGGCTCCAAGGGGAAAAAGAACAGGCGCTGCGCGATCTGGAAAACGATCGACACCAACTCGAAGCCGTGCGGGAAGAGCTCGCGTCAGTCGAGACCGACCTTGATCGGGCTTTGGCCGCCGAAATCGAAGCGGTCAAATACCGAGACGAATCGGACCGGGCGCTCAGAAACCTGCGCCAGGCCTTCGAATCGCTGAGCGGCGAAATCAACCGTTGCAAAGGCCAGGCTGAGCTTCAGAAATCGCGGCTCAAGCAACTGGAACAACAGGAGCGACAATTCCAGTCCCGGCGGGAGCGGCTGGAAACCGAGCGCGACGAGCTCGAAGACACGCTGCAAACCGAGGGGCTGGAAGCGCTGCAACAGGATCTGGCAGAACTGGAAGCCGAACGGGCGGCCCTGCACGAGCAGCTGCAAGGCCTGATCGAACGAATTCAGCAGGAACGCCAGCGGGCCAAAGCCTGCCAGGACGAACTGAACGCCAGCCGCGCCGAAGTGCACGCCATACAGGGCCAGATCAGCTCGCTGGAAACGCTGCAACAGCACGCCATGGGCAAAGACCGCGCCGCGGTCAAGACATGGCTGGCGGAACGCGATCTCGATCGTGCCGGGCGCCTGGCCGAACACCTGGACGTTCGCCCAGGCTGGGAGACGGCGGTCGAAAGTGTCCTCGGCAGCCATCTCGAAGCCCTGTGCGTCGAGGGACCGGCCGTCTATTGGCCGCATCTGGACAAACTTCCCGGCGAGTCGCTGAGCTTCTTTGAAACCCACTCGCCGAATGGGGCTGCCACGCCGGCCGCAGAGAAACTCATCGGACAAGTGCAATCGCCCTGGGATCTCGGTCCGCTGCTCGGTGCCGTATATTGCGCGGAAAATCTTGCGGCAGCGAAAACCGTGAGCGAGCGGCTGGCGGACCACGAATCGGTGGTGACTCCGGACGGCATCCGCCTCGGCCGGGGCTGGCTGGCCGTCCACAAGCCGGAGGACGGAAAGGCCGGCATGATCAAGCGGGAGCGCGACCTGCGGGAACTCAAAGCCCGGCGCGACAACTTGCTGGAGAGAAGCCGGATACTGGAGCACGATCTCGCGCAAGCCGATCAAGCAGTGAAGGATGCCGAGCACGAGCGCGAGCGCCTGCAGTCTCAGGAGCGTGCTTTGGGCGCCGATCAAACCCGTCTCAAGGCCGAGTTGAGCGCCGCCACGGCACGCTGCGAGCAGGCTGCGAAGCGTCTCCGGCAGCTCGAATACGAGCTGGACGATCTGGAAGAACACCAGTCTCAAATCGTCGAAGAAACCGCCGAGGCCAAGACTGCCTTGCTCGAGGCGGAAGAACGGCTTGCCGAGCTGGAACCGAAAACCGCGGATCATGCCGCCCGGCGGGAGGCGCTGGAAAATGTTCTCGGCAACGCCGATGCGTCCTTGAAAGCGGCGCGCGACCGGGTCCACGAACTCAAAACCCGTCTCGAAACCCTGAAGTCGGCTGAAGGTTTAACCCGAAAACACCTTGAGCGGGCCCAAAATCAGTACGACCAGTCCCTGGGACGGCTGGAAACCGTCAGCGCACAGATGAACGAAGCAGAAACACCGGTCGAGGACGAACAAGCCCGGTTGGAAGAACTGCTGGAGCAGCGCGTCGAGGTCGAGCGGACACTGTCGGATTTACGCAAGCGCGTCGGCGACCTGGAAGCCGAAATTCGCCGCGTCGACCAAGCTCGGGTCCGTAATCAGAGGGACTTGGACGGCCTCAAACAGCGCCTCGAACAGACCAAGCTGGAACTCCAGGCCAACGAAGTGCGCCGACAGACGGTGCAGGAGCAATTCGATGAACTGGGCGCGGAACCGGACGCGGTTTTAGCCGAATTGCCCGAGGACGCGGATGAAAAGATCTGGCAGAAGCGAGTCGCCGAACTGGGGGAAGAAATCATCAGGCTCGGCGCGGTCAATCTGACGGCGATGGAAGAATACCTGGCGCAAGAAGAACGCATGAAGTTTCTCGATCAGCAGCACCAGGATCTGATCGAATCGCTGACCACGTTGAGAGAAGCCATCGAGAAAATCGATCGGGAATGCCGAGCCCGCTTCAAAGAGACCTTCGACAAGGTGAATGCCGGCCTGCAACGCATGTTTCCCAAGCTGTTCGGCGGAGGCCAGGCATCCCTGGACCTCACCGAACGCGATTTGCTGGAATCCGGCGTCAGCATCATGGCGCGGCCGCCCGGCAAGCGGAACAGCTCGATCCACCTGCTATCGGGCGGCGAAAAAGCGCTCACGGCGGTAGCGCTGGTGTTCGCCATCTTCGAGCTCAACCCGGCGCCCTTCTGCCTGCTCGATGAAGTGGACGCTCCGCTGGACGACGCCAACGTCGGCCGTTTCAGCCAGTTGGTCAAAGAAATGTCCGAAAAGGTACAATTCCTGTTTATTTCGCATAACAAAGTGACGATGGAAATCGCCCAGCATCTGGCCGGCGTTACCATGAAAGAACCCGGCGTGTCCCGCATCGTCGCGGTCGATATCGACGCGGCGGTGGAAATGTCGGCGGTTTGAGTTCCTGTGCCGTGTGCGGGCCGGTTTTCCGCACGAGATAACTTGGCCGCCATTGGCGGCTTCCTTGTTTGCAGGCTGTCAAGTGCCTTTGAGGAAAGGAGATGGATAGAGATACCGTACGTTTGGTCCTGCTGGTGATCGGCGTCATCGTCATCGCCGGCATCTATGTCTGGGGACGCCACAAGCAAAAAGTCCTGGATTTTCTACAACGGCGCGGCGAGTTCGACGAACTGGATTTCGACCCTTCGATCGATAAGGAGTCGCCTGATTACGATGAGGAAGAATTCGAAAGCGTTCGCGTCCTGAATCGAAACGAGCGGCATTTTTCCGATAATGAATTCGATTTCGAAGACGAGGCGGAAGACGTGATCGAGGCGCCGCAGGAACCGCCGCGAACAACGCAGAGAGAAGCGGACAGAACCGCCGCTTTGGGCGCCCCGTTTCTGATACAACTCAGCGTGGTGGCGGGAGACGAGTTCGTTTTTGCGGGTGACGAACTCAAGAATGCTCTGTTGGACCTCGACCTGGTCCATGGCGAGATGGGCATCTTTCACCGTTATGACCGCGAATTCCGCAAACCTCTGTTCAGCGTGGCCAGCCTCGTGAAACCCGGCACCTTCCCCGTCGACGACATGGCGTCGTTCGAGTGCCCCGGCGTGGTCCTGTTCTTTCAACCCGCCACGGTCGACGATCCCTTGGGCGTGTTCGACGATTTGGTCAACACTTGCCATGAGCTGGCCGTTCGATTGGACGGGATCGAGTGGGACGACGCCCGCCGTCCGCTGACCGGGGAAAAAATCGCCCAGATGCGCAACCGCCTGGAAGAAGCTTACGAGTAGCCGTGAACGCGCCGGAAGAGATTAAACGTCGCGCGGACGAATTGCGCAAAGAAATCGAATTCCACAATCTGCGCTACTATCAGCTCGATTCGCCGCTGATTTCCGACGCCGAGTACGACCGCCTGATGCAGGAGCTCTTGGCGATCGAGCACCAGTATCCGGAACTTGCCACCCCCGATTCCCCGACACAGCGGGTCGGCGCTCCGCCGGTCGCAGCATTTGCCGCGGTACGCCACGAAATCCCCATGCTGTCGCTGGACAATGCCTTCAGCGACGAGGACGCCGAGGATTTCCATCGCCGCGTGAGCCAGCGGCTCGGACGCAACGACATCGGCTACTTGGTGGAACCCAAGCTCGACGGCCTCGCGGTCAGCCTCATCTACGACAAGGGCGTCCTGGTTTGCGGGGCCACGCGCGGCGACGGTCAGACCGGCGAAGACATCACTCACAATGTCCGCACGATCCGCGACATTCCGCTGCGGCTCAGGGACAGCGGCTGGCCGGAACGCTTCGAAGTGCGGGGCGAAGTGTTCATGCCGAAAAAGGGTTTTCTCGCCTTGAACGAGCGGGCGCGGCAAAACGGCGACAAGGTCTTCGTCAACCCGCGGAATGCCGCCGCCGGAAGCCTCCGCCAACTCGACCCAAAGATTACCGCCTCACGCCGCCTCTGCTTCTTTTCTTACGGCTATGGCATCTTTCCGAGCGACCAGCTGCCGGATACCCAGAAAGAGTTGATGGACCGGTTCAAGTCCTGGGGCATTCCCGTCAGTCCGGAACTACACGTGGTCCAAGGCATAGCCGGCTGTCTTGCTTACTATCGGGACCTCTTGGCCCGGCGGCACGATCTCCCCTACGAAATCGACGGCGTGGTTTACAAAGTGGACCGTCTGGCGGACCGGAGCGCATTAGGTTTCGTCGCTCGCGCGCCGCGTTGGGCCATCGCCCATAAATTCCCCGCGGAAGAAGCCACCACCAAAGTCATCGCCATTGAGGTTCAAGTGGGACGCACCGGCGCCCTGACCCCGGTGGCGCGGCTCGAACCCGTTTTCGTCGGCGGCGTCACCGTAACCAATGCGACGCTGCACAATGCGGATGAAGTGCACAGGCGGGATATTCGGGCCGGCGATACCGTCGTCGTCCGGCGCGCCGGCGACGTAATCCCGGAAGTGGTGAAAAGCCTGCCGGAACTCCGCCCGGCCGACGCCCCGGTCTTCCAAATGCCTAGCCACTGCCCCGTGTGCGGCGCGGAGGTGGAATTGGAGCCCGGCGAAGCCATCGCCCGTTGCAGCGGCGGCCTCTTTTGCCCCGCGCAGCACAAGGAATCCATCAAGCATTTCGCCTCGCGCCGCGCCATGGACATCGACGGCCTGGGCGACAAGCTGGTCGATCAGATTCTCGAAAACAAGCTGATCGAGACGGTCGCCGATCTCTACCGACTGACCGCGGAACAGCTGGCGGCACTGGAGCGCATGGGGCGAAAATCGGCGGAGAACCTGATCAATGCGCTGGAACGGAGCAAGCATACTACCCTGTCCCGCTTCCTTTTTGCGCTGGGCATTCGGGAAGTCGGCGAAGTCACGGCGCACACCTTGGCGGCTCACTTTCGCACCCTCGACAACATCGTGGCCGCGGACGAGGAAGAACTGCAGAATGTTCCCGACATAGGCCCTTCCGTGGCCCATCATATCCATACCTTCTTCCGGCAAGCGCACAATGTCGGGGTGGTCCGAGCTCTGCTCGATGCCGGGGTGCATTGGGAAGAAGTCGCGGAGGTAAAAACCGAGCAACCGCTCCAGGGCCGAACCTTCGTCATCACCGGCACGCTGTCCTCCATGAGTCGAGGGGAAGCAAAAGCCAGGCTTCAGGCTCTAGGCGGCAAGGTCACCGGTAGCGTGTCCAAGAACACCAGCTACGTGATAGCCGGAGCCGATCCCGGCTCGAAACTGGCTAAGGCCCAGGAACTCGGTGTCGAGGTATTGGACGAAGCGGCGTTTCTGGACTTGGTAGGAAATTAAGGACGTAGGCGGATCAGGTTTAACCGGTCCGCGAACGGTCGATTTTTGCTCGGTCCGCCGTGCGCCTTTCGATCAGAACTGAAAGTAGATCGCAAGAATGACGGCGATCAGCAGGCTGGCACAGATGGCCAGTCTTTGCCGGTTCGATATTCGGGTTTGATGTAGATTCAAGCGGTCCGACCTTAGCGCAATCCATTCGCGAAACAGGCTTACAGTCTTACGAAAAATGAACCAGCCGAGCAGCAGGAATAGGAAAAGCCCGGTCCAGGCCGTCAGGATCTGTGCTGTGCGTTGAGATACATGAAATGTCGCTTCGATCAGGTGCTCAAGGCCCAGTTCCAATACCTCGATCGCGTAATGCAATAACGATCCGATCCAACCCAGAACGACGTCGCCATAGAGCATTATGACGATAGAGCCGGCCATGAGCAGGACCATCCGTTCATCCATCTTGGCCTTTATCCAGAAAAGCAAATTATTCAGCTTCACTGAGAAGCGACCCATCATGCCTGATTGCCCTCCACGAATCAGCACCTTCGACCAGAGGATTTCGCGAATCGATTTGCAACCACAAAAAAAAAGGTCGGCTGAGGAGGCTCGGGCCGACCCTATAAGTCTTCCTTCGCTAGTTCGTTGAGGTAGTGAATCTAGCTACTGCCTTGAGGGGGACACGACGGCAGTGAGGTCATATTATAGTTTCGACTCGATATATTCAAGCATTTTTTAAAATAAGAAGAGCCCCGTTGAGGTCTTTTCATTATTAGCACTCATCGAGTTCCGTTCTCATGTCGACACCGCCAAGAATTCCATTCGCCATCCGGACATCGATCTGGGACTGTTTCATCTCGGCGGCACCCGGATTATGAGCATCCTGGTCACGATGGACGCTAAGGAGGGCATTGAAGCGATAAGAATCGTTAACCCTCGCGAGGCGATTCCTATCCACTACAACGATTACCGGGTTTTCAAATCACCGCTCGAAGACTTCAAGAAGGCCGTAACCGCCGCCGGTCTCGATGATCGGGTGAGATATCTGAGTCACGGCGAAACTTACCGCTTCGAGGTTCCGGATCGCCGACTTTCAGCCGGACCGCGCAGTTAAGGTTCAAGGACCGGGTTGCACCGCGCATGCGGCGAGGTGCCGTTGTCTCTTATGTGAGCTTTCCATGGCCATGAAGAGCCTCGGGCGGATGAGTCTCCCGCTCGCCATATTTCTTGGCCGCCTGGCGGCAGAAAGCTTCGACAAAGGACTCGGTCACTTCCTTGAAAAAGCCGCCGAAGGCCATTCCCAGCAAGGCGTTGGCAAACTCGAAATCTAGGCGGAAAGTCGCCTCGCAACCGCCGGTCGCACTCGGCTCGAAACGCCAATGCCCGCGCAAGTGCTTGAACGGCCCTTCGACCAGATTCATCCGGATATGCCTGCTGTCCTCCATCGAATTTTCCGTCGTGAAGGAAAACTTGATCTTGCCTTTCGACAGCGTGATGGTAGCCCTGAGGGCATTCGGTGTTTTTGAATGCAGCTTTACATTGCTGCACAAAGGAAGGTAGCTGGGATAGGATTGAACGTCGTTCACCAAATCGTACATTTCTTTGGGCGTATAGTTGACGCAAACGCTCGTGCAAATAACCGCCATATCAAAACCTTAACTTGCTCATAATCTGCATTTACGGCGTCGGCCTAGCGACACGCACATTTGCGGCCGAACGCGAACAGCGCCGGGACACCTCTCGACGATACCGTCTTATCGCTCATGCGTCTTTCACACGGCAAAGACGCCGGCTTTTTTATTTCGTCAGCCTAGAGACATTCTCCAAGTTTTCGCTCAGGCGCTTGATCTCTTCCTCGGCCCGTACCTGGTTGGTCACATCGTACTGAATCCCGAGATAATAAATCACCTTCCCGTCTCGATCGAAGAGCGGCGTGAGTGCGAGATGATTATAAAAGAGCTCGCCGTTCTTTCGATAATTGCGGAGCGTCACTTCAACCGGCTGAGCGTTCGCCAGCGCTTCGCGGATCTGGGTACGAGCGTCCTGATCTCTATCGTTTCCCTGTAAAAACCGGCAGTTTTTCCCCACTATCTCTCCCTGGTCATATCCCGTTATCTCTTCGAAGGCTTTATTGACATAAACGACGGGCATATCGTCCAAATCCGGGTCGGCCAGCGTTACGCCATTGACGCACGAATCAAGAATCTTAGCCAGCACCTGCGGGATCAGTCCCGGATCTTTTTCCACAATGAAGGCCATAATCGGTTCCTCCTAATTCTTCACTTCAATCTCTCGCTTCCGCTTATTGTTGATCGAAAAACCTCGCCAAATTCCTTTTGACTCACGAATGGCCCTCGATGAGGCCTTTTAGATTTTTCACCGTCTGCTCGGCACCATCCTGCACGGCGACTCGAATCAATTTCTCGAACGGACGCATGAACAGCTCGAGCTCCGATAACTCAAAGGTAAACGCGACCTGCGTGGATGGCGACTGCGTACTCTTTTGCTCGAAATCATAGACACAGCGGAAAGGGCTGGACACTCCGCTGAAGCAAAGCCGCTTGTTCGGTTGATAATCAGTCACCCTGAACGTGGATTCGGTCCGGTGCCCATGATCGACTCGAACCTGCCGCGCCAGAGTGCCAAGACGCATTGGCCCTTCCGACAAGGGTTTCAATTCGACGACTTCGGGTGACCACTTCGGGTAATTTTCGAAGAACTCGTCGCTTATAAAATGAAAAACTTCCTCTACGGGTTTGTTGATGACCGTGGTCGCCTTGGCTTTTACGGGCTGACTTGAGCCAAACATCATTTGCGCCTCCTGAATTTTCCGGCGTCATTATTGGACGCACCGATATCCCATATGAATTCAGTTCACCTGCTCACGCTTTGACAACAGCGCCGCAAATATACGCCTTGCCACCTTTCCTCCAGCCGGTCACAACACATAGGTATCGATGCCCGCAAGCAATAGATCGTATTGCGCTTCGACGATTTCTTTCACGACCGCTGCGGGAAATCCCCCGACCACATTGCGTTCCAACGCCACCCATCCCACGGAATCCTGAGGCCCCAGGCTGACCAGATAGCCCAGATCGCGATGCAGATACGGCTCCAGCAATTTGACGAGCCCCGAATGCCTGAGAATGTTTCGAGCGGCCAACTTGCCTTTGCGCACGGCGGACTGAGCCGTCATGGCGTTCGATCCCAATGAGCGATAGTACGAGCAGTCGCCGGCGGTGAAAACCCGGTCCAAAATGTCTCCGTCCACAACGACTTGGCCGAAAAAATTGGCGTGCAAACGGATGTTGGCGCTCTTGCCGACGAAAAGCAGACTCAGCTGGGAATCGAGTTCGGACAGCTCGCCCGTCTCAACCTCCTCGAGCACGACACGATCCGCCTCCTGAGCGCGGAAAAAACGACCTGTCACATGCTCGATTCCGAGGTCCGCCATTCGAGCCTCCGCATACTGCCCCAATCTCGCATTGAACTGCGTCAGCACCCTGTGCTCGGAGTCCACCAGACGAAGCCGACAGGGAATGCGGTGCTCCCGCACGAAATTGGCGATCTCGAACAGATACTGGATGCCGGTCGCACCGCCTCCGACCGCGGTAATCCACGGAGCGGAAGAGTTCGCAGCCGCCAAGTTCTCTTGCAGGACCTCCGGCCCCGGCTTTTCGATGAAATCGTCGAGATCGATCACTCGGCTAGGTTTCTCGAGCTTCTTGAAACCCGCTCCGGTGGCGATCAGAAGATAGTCGAACCCGATCTCCTCCTGCCCGACCGGTATGACCCGGTCGCTTTGCCACTGTTTCAACGCCGTATCGTCGAATCTCAGATCCGCCATGACATGGCGAAAATTGAACCGCTTCTCCAAGGCCGCGAAAGACACTTTGAAGTCCGTCAGAGGACGGCGAAAACTTTCGTGCAGATGGGTAATCTTAAGGTGATAAGGCCGGCGATCGATCAAGACGATCTCGGCGTCGGGACGGTATTCACGGATCGTAATCAGCGCCGACAGCCCTGAATAGCCGCCGCCTACGATGACGAGCTTGAGCGCTTCCTTACTGGGGAAATAAAATGGCAAAAACATATCCGTTCTCTTCTTGTTGTTTCTTCTTGTATGAACTTCCCATGGTCGACGGACTGATTTCCAGAAGCACGGTATCTTGGCCGCCTTGCCGGGGAAATTCCCGCTCTTCATAAGACTTGCCGGCCCGATAAAGATTCCCCTTTGTTCGGCTCCGCATTGCTCCGGCTATTCACGTCTTATTTGTGTAGACGCGTCGCTCGACCTATGAAAGCCCCCGGTTAGATCGTATTGTGTTACCCGGCATTTCCGAACTGTGACAAAAAGGAACTGATGTATGACCGACCAAGACACCAAATCCAAGCGTATTCTCGTGGTCGATGACAACACGGATGCCGTCGAAAGTTTGGCTTTATTACTGGAACTCGAAGGCCATGACGTCCGAACCGCTCTCGATGGGCCGGCCGCTCTCGATTTGGCATCCGAATTTAGGCCCCAGGCCGTGCTGTTGGACATCGGCCTCCCGGGCATGGACGGCTACGAAGTAGCCCGCAGACTGCGTGAACGTCCGGAGACGCGCGAAGCGCTGATCATCGCCATCACCGGTTATGGCCAGCAAGAAGACCGAGCTCTCACCAAAGCCGCGGGGTTCGATCATCACCTGGTAAAGCCGGTCGATCCGGAAGAATTGGGCGCCCTGCTCGGATAGCCCTACCGAGATGTAGCCCACGCTCTCTCGTCAGAGACATCAAGAAAATATGTGTGCGTCATTTAACACACCTGACTGCGTGATTTGCCGCAGTTTTACGGATGGCTTCGGAACCGAGCGCCAAGCAACCTTGCGCCGCGCAACGGGTTCGGCATGCTTGGCTCGATTTCTGCGTGATGCTCCACCCATTTGACCGGCCTTTTACAAAAGCCTTGGCGATCTGCGAAAACACACACTTCAACATTTACCGAAGCAAAGAGTTTTTCTTTACTCGCGGAGCAAGAAGCAAGAAATGCATGCCGTAACTTTGACCATCGGCCTTTGCAGCCAAAGGACTTCGATAACGGCGGCCAAGTTCTTTAAGGAATCTCTGATTAAGTCCTTCGACAGGCTCAGGACGAACGGTAACGTATTGATTCCGTTCGTGATGAGCCTGCCAAAGGGCATGACCGGAATCCACTTGTTCAGAGCTTCCTTAATGTTTCACCGGCTGGTGTTGTTGCGGGCAGCGAAACCTTAAACATGGCTTTTCGTACGATGTCCCTCATCGCGACCGAGTTGAACGGTTACCCGGCGGAACCGGGTTACCGCATCGCCGGTCGAACCAGGGTTATGTGCAGATGGGGCGGCTAATTTGCGAACCGGGGGTTTGATTTCAAGCGTGTTGTCGATCGGACTCAAACGAAGCGCGATTCGGACGAGGTCTTTCTCCGGCGTCCGCAATCATCTGGCCTCGCTGTGTTTCTGGGCTTTGTCCGTGGCGGTCTTGTCCGGTTGCGCGCCCATAGGTTCGCGAACAAAGCCGATTTCGGGCGGATTTGAACATTATCGCGGCATGGACATAAAGCTTCCGGTCTCGGCGGCTTTCGGCCCCGACCGACGGCTGTGGCGCGTCGTACCCACCACCGACCGCGTCTACGTCGATTTTTCCAGCGATTACGGCAAAACCTTCAGTCCCCCGGTAGCAATCAACCCGGAGCGCGTGCCGATCAGGACGCAAAGCGAATACCGCCCGCAGATCGCCGTCGATCCCGCCGGCCGAATCTACGTCGCTTACCCGGCCTTCGGCTTGCAGCCTTGGACCACCTATTTGAGCATTTCCGAAGATCAGGGGCGGCATTTCACCGCGCCGGAGCCCTTGAGCGACATGGCTAGAACAGCCAACTCGTTTCAGGCCGTACTGGCGGTTGATCCCCGCGGCGATTTGCACGCGTTTTGGCACGACGAGCGCGAGGGCGTCGACGAAGCACGGGGCAACGACATCTTTCACACCATTCTGGGCGCCAACGGAAAGCCCCTTCAATCCAATCAAAAAATCGTGGACGACGTTTGCAGTTGCTGCCGCCTCGCCGTCGATTTCGATACCGATGGGCGGCCGGTTTTGATCACCCGGTTCATTTATCCCGGCAACATCCGCGATCATGGCCTTCTAAAGCCCGAGGACGGCCGTGCCGAGTGGGCGGCGACACGAGCCACGAATGACAGCTGGAAAATCGAAGCGTGCCCGGTTCATGGACCGGCACTTTCCATAGGCCGGGACGGCCGCTACCACGTCGCATGGTTTACCCAGGGAACGAAACGCCAGGGCCTGTTTTACGCTTATTCCGACGATCGGGGCCGCAGCTTTTCAGAGCCCATGGCCTTGGGCGATCCCGACCGATTGCCGGGACATCCGGACGTCTTGGCCGCGGGCGATCGGGTGATTCTCGCCTGGAACGAGTTCGACGGCCGGAAGAATCGGGCGATGGTCAAACAGTCCAGGGATGGCGGAAAAACATGGTCCGAGGCAGTCGCAACGGTGGAATCGGACGCCGAAGTCGATTTTCCGTTCCTCTTGACCGACGGCCAAGCGATTTTTCTATCGTGGAATAGCCAAGACAAGGGTTACCGCCTGATCCGCATCGATTAATCGATCCGCTTTTATCCCTTCCGATTCTTATGAATACCCATATGAAAAAATTATTCGCTCTGCTTTGCCTGTTCCTGACGCTATTTTCAGCTCCGTCATTCGCCGAAAATCAAACGCAGCCATTCAGGGCCGGCAGTCTCAGCGATATCTTGAAAACCCGCCAGGGAAAACCTTTCATTCTCATGTTCTGGTCCCTGGACTGCGCCAGTTGCATGAAAGATTTGGACGCCCTGGCAGCCTCGATGAAAAAGCATCCGAAGCTGGATCTGGTGATGGTCTCCACCGACGAAGCCGAATTTGCCGGCGAAGTGAGTGATATGCTGGCGAAACACAAGCTGAAGCAGGTCGAATCGTGGATTTTCAGCGATTCCAATGCGCAGCGGCTGCGCTACGAGATCGACTCGTCCTGGTACGGCGAGCTGCCCCGCAGTTATTTCTACGATGCGGGCCATAACCGTCTGCCGGTCAGCGGCGCGATCACGACCGAACACATCGACGCCTGGGTCGCCGCGGTCAAGCCTTGAGGAATCTCTGAAAAAGCCTTCTCCCGCAAGGTGTCGCAAAAACCCCTCTCCCCTTGGGCAGAGCGAAGCGAGGGAGATGAGGCCGGTCGGGGTTAGCTCCCCGGTAATTGATCAGGGAAGCATTTGTGAAGGCCTATGTTTGCTCTCCCGGTTGCTATTAATCAGGCCCGTAAATACCCTCCTGGTATTTCGGGCCGCCGCCCAGGCCCGGTACACGCCCGGCCTGGGCTCACGCGGCTTGTCGCCGCGCCGGGGCATCCCTGCCCCGGATTAACCCGGCCTATATTTATAGGCCGGGTTAATAGATTGGGCATCGATTCGCAACGGCCAATGGGAGTGAAACCTGATTTGCCGGGATTTGCTTCACTCTTCCAGCCCACATGGACTGCCCCTTTTCCCGTTGGAGACCAACGGCCGCCGAAGGCGGTCGGCTGGAACGACGAGTCGGGCATTGCAGCAAGCAGGGGGCGGGGCACTACTTTACGATTTGAGCGCTGAAAAGTATCCGGCCGGCCAGAAATGGCGCCATCGGCTTAAATAGAATGAGCAGAATGCGATCGATCTTTGCAAACAATTCAGATTGATCGGGGATAATTCTCGTAACCAGAAAGTTGAAGTGCTTCTCAAAACGCCGCGCCTGCAGAGGCTTGGTGATCTCGGCAAGGTCGCTTTCATTGAGTTTCCGTTCATCTTCCGTGATATAGGGCTTCTCGGGACCATAAATCAATCGTCGCATGCGCGGATACAAGAACGACTCAACAAGAGAGGAGCGGCGGACCTTCTCGGTTATAGAATGTGAATAAATCTCGTTCACAATGAACTGAGCCCCTGGCTTTGCCACGCGAACAATTTCGCTCATGGTTTCGGGGATGTTGACGTGGTGGAGGATATCTCTGCAAATCACATAGTCAAAACTGGCGTCCTTGTACCTCATTCGTTCAGCGGGCATTTCGTCGAAGGCGATCTCCAAGCCCTCGCGAGCGGCGAGGGTCCTCGCGATCTGGAGCACGTCCGGACTCAAGTCGAAAGCACTTACTTTTGCACCGAGTTTGGCGAGCCGTAGAGCGTCGTCTCCGAAGCCGCATCCTACAACCAGTACATCCTTGCCCTTGAGATCGCAACTCACAAGGTAGGCGTACATCTGCCAGTAGGCGTTCCACCATCGACGACCGGGGTTCAGAAGCACATCCCACGAAAACGGCTCGGCAAGAATCGCTCCGTGTTTCTTCGCATGTTCTCGATGATAGTCGAGCTCTCTCTGCTGCCGTTCCGTTAGCTCAGGTTTCATGTTCATGAGTTGTTCCTATAGTAATGCTCAACTGGAAATAACACTCTAAGCGGCACAAACCATTGCACCTTCGAGGTGGAAAATGTTAGTCATGTGCCTGTATTGATACAAGCGTAACCTTGATTGAGTGTTACAAGCCGATAAGTTGTCGGGTTTCATAAGAGTCTGAGAAGGGAGGAGTAAATAGGATGGAACGGCTACAGGAGGTCGTGAGGACGTGTAAGGGGCAGTGTAAAAATCTGGCTTTTGTCATCTGTTTCTGTTTAAGCGATTCCGGTCTCCACAGTGGGAATTGACCAAGCCTACTGAGCCGGAAGGACGAAGACAAAGACGAACAAGAAAATCCTGACTCCTTTTCCAACGACATTGGGCCAAGGGCGCAGTCCCTTGGATCAGGGCCGGCGGCCGGTTAAGCTTCCGTTCTTTGCTCAACGTACTGCCGTCATGTTCAAGATTTTCGCCTATGGCACGCTCCAGGTTCCGGAGGTAATGCGAGCCGTCACCGGCAGTGTTTTCCCATCGCAACCGGCCCGGTTACATGGTTTTGCCCGCTATCGTATTCGCAACCGGGTCTATCCAGGACTTCGCAAAGAGACGGGCAGCTTTACCGACGGTGTACTCTACGAAGATGTCTCGGCACGCGCGCTTAAAGATCTGGACGCGTTCGAGGACGACTTTTATCGGCGCGAAACCCTGACCGTGGTCACCCGCACGGGGATTCAAGCCGATGCGGAAGTTTATATCGTTCCGCCCGCGCATTACCGGCTGCTCGTCCGGCGGAGCTGGAATCTGGAGGACTTCAAAGAAACGTGGCTCCGTGAATTTTTAACTCATTGCCGCCGTCTAAGTAATTAAACCAATCGTTTCACGCCGGTAGTTCCGGCCCGATAAGAACATGTGAACGGTAAGCTGCTGCAAGATCTGCTCTCGATACGACTCGCAATCGTCACAAGTCCCCGGATTACAAGGCGCTGAAACACGACCCGATTGCCGCGCCGGTATTCGGCGCGAAAACTTACCTACAAGAACTTTGCGCCTATGTCTTTGCCGATGAATTCCACGTTATTATTCTCCGTGCAACTTGTCCTATAGAAACAATTGCGGATGCTGGAGCCAAACGATGAATATCTCGACTGAAAATCGTAACGGCAGGACCATCCTCAGCCTAAAGGAAGAGCGCCTCGATGCGCACAACTCCGGCGAACTGAAGGATTACATCCTCAAGCTTTTGGAAGACGGTCACACGCGCTTGGTTATCGATTTGTCGGGCGTCCGTTTCATCGACAGCTCAGGCTTGGGCGCTTTGCTGTCCGGTTACAAGAACGCTTCCTTGCGTTCCGGCAGCTTCGTACTGGCGGGACTACAGCCGCGTGTACAATCCATGTTCGAGCTTACCCGCTTGCACCGGGTGTTCGATATCTATCCCAGCCTTGGGGAGGTACCGAGCAGCAACTAGCCAGGAGATTTCGATGGGCGGCGAAACCGACATTATCAACGTCGAAATTGTGGTCCCGAACGAAACTCGGTATTTGAGTTTAATCGGCAATATCGCCGAACAGGTGGCCAAGACTTTGGATGTCTACACCGGCGACCGCGATGCGCTTGCCTATCATCTCAACCTGGTTTTGACCGAAGCGATGGTCAACGCCATTCAGCATGCGGCACCGGGCGACGCGAACAAGACCGTTAGGGTGTGCATGCGCATAAGAGACAAGGATCTCCGGATTTATGTATACGACCATGGTCAGGGTTTCGATTTGAATGCCGTACCGCCTCCTAATCTCGATGCCTTGAACGAACGCGGCCGGGGCATTTTCTTTATGCGTACATTTATGGATTGGGTCAGCTACCGTAAGGCGGACAACGGCAACGTGTTGGAAATGTACAAGAGGCTGGCCTAGACCTCATCAATCGGCCGAACTCGGATGCGGCGAAACTCTAACCATCCCAGCCGAGAATACAACCGGCATTCCGATTCGGCAGGAGAAAAAGACTATGCCCTGGGAACGCAGCTTCAGAATTTTTCTCGACCAGGCCGCTCGGGAATTCCACCAAACCGCCCCCTCGTTTCCTTATGAGCAGGCTTTCTCCGCCGAATACCGCGCGCTCGTTCCTCCACAGTTGGCGACTCGTGACGCATTCAAGGTAGAACAAGTCATCCGAACCGGCCGGGAAGCCGTCGACCTGTGGGAACCCGACCGGCAACTCGGCGATCCGTTCCATCGCCTTCAGCTTTACGGGCTGCGCGAGCGGAGCCTGGACGAGATCATTCCGATCCTCCAGGACCTGAACTTACGGGTGGTCGATCAGGTTCAGTTCAGGGGCGAGATCGGATCACAGCGCATCTATATCCGCAGCTTCTCGGTCAAGCCCGCCGCGGACGGTTTCGATTCCCTGATACCCGTCAAAGAGCCGTTGCTGGAGGCCTTCATGGCACTGCTGACGGCACGGGCGGACAACGATGCCCTCAACGGTTTGCTGCTGCTGACGGGGCTTTCGTGGAAGGAAATCGACGTCTTCCGCGCTTACCGAAACTACTATTTTCAGCTCGGCAGCCGTTTCGGCCGTTTCCGCTTTCATCAGGCACTGCTCAACAATCCCAAAACGGCCCTGCTGCTTTTTCACTATTTCGAGAGCCGCTTCAAGCCCGACAGGCGCTGGATCGATCTCGCCCGGCGCGAGGACGAAGCCATGTTGCCGATCCGCATGGAACTGGGCTCGTCGCTGAATGAGGTGGAAGATTCGAACGAGGACCGCATCCTCCGCGATCTGTTCAACCTCATCGACGCCACGCTGCGGACCAACTTCTACCGGAGGATGGATCAGCCGGACCATTTCGTCGCCTTCAAAATCAGCAGCCTCGGGATCATCAACATGCCGGCGCCGAGGCCGTTGTTCGAAATCTACGTCCATTCGGCGCTGATGGAAGGCATTCACCTGCGCGGGGCCAAGGTGGCTCGCGGCGGCATCCGATGGTCGGATCGGCCGGACGACTTCCGCAGCGAGATTCTCGATCTGATGCAAACTCAGATGATCAAGAATTCCTTGATCGTTCCGCACGGGGCCAAGGGCGGATTCATCGTCAAGCAGACGGCGCGGGATCCGGCCGATCGCGAGCGGCTGGTCCAGGAAGCGTATTCCACACTGATTCGCGGGCTCTTGGACTTGACCGACAATCTACAAGGCACCGTCGTGTCGGGCCCCTCCGACGTCGTGCCCCACGACGATGCCGATCCCTATCTCGTGGTCGCCGCGGACAAGGGGACGGCGCGGCTGTCGGATCGTGCCAATATGATCGCCTCGGAGTACGGATTCTGGCTTGGAGACGCCTTCGCCAGCGGCGGCTCGCATGGTTATCACCACAAGAAGCTCGGCATTACCGCCCGCGGCGCCTGGGAGTGTGTTAAGCGGCACTTCCGCGAATTGGGCCAGGATATCGACACCCAACCGTTTACGGTGATCGGCATCGGCAGCATGGACGGCGACGTGTTCGGCAACGGCATGCTGCTGTCCGACAGGATTTGCCTGCGCGCCGCCTTCAGCGCCAACCATATCTTCCTCGATCCGAGTCCCGACCCGGCGCAGTCCTATCGAGAGCGAAAGCGCCTGTTCGATCTTCCCTACTCCAGCTGGGACAATTACGACCGCGGCTTGATTTCGCCCGGCGGCGGCGTGTTCCGGCGCGATGCGAAGGACATTCCGCTTTCTCCGGACGTCCGCGAGTGGCTCGGGGTACACCACGCCACGGTCGACGGCGAAGAACTGATCCGGCTAATGCTGACTGCTCCGGTCGATCTGCTCTGGCTCGGCGGCATCGGAACCTACGTCAAAGCGAGCACGGAGACCAACGAGGACGTCGGCGACAAAGTCAACGACAGCACCCGCGTCGACGCCAATCAGGTCAAGGCGAAAGTCGTCGGCGAAGGGGCCAACCTCGGATTCACCCAACTCGCCCGTGTCGAATACGCTCGGAGCGGAGGACGCATCGATACCGACGCGGTCAATAACTCGGGCGGAGTAGATCTGTCCGATCACGAGGTCAATCTCAAGATCCTCATGACTCTGCTGCAACACAAAGGATTGATCGTCGACCGCGAGGAACGCGACCGATGGCTGGCGGAAGTCAAGGACGATGTTTGCCGTTCGGTCCTGGCCAATAATTATTGGCAAAGTCTCTGTCTCTCGCTGGACCACCAACGCTGTCTACAGGATGCGGAACCGTTCCTCGAAGCCGCCGCGCGGCTGATCAACGCTGGACTGCTCGACCCGGCGGTGGAGTCGTTTCCGTCCCGCAAGGACATCGCGGCACGCTCCCAACAAGCCTTGACCCGACCGGAACTCGCGGTATTGATGGCTTACGCCAAACTAGCCTTGAAGCGGGCTTTCTTCGATAACCCCGAGTTTCTGTCGGCATCCTGGGCCGGGGATTGCCTGGCCGGCTATTTTCCGGCCGCAGTACGGGAGCGTTTCGCCGAAGCGCTCGACGAACATTCGCTCGCCATGGAAATCACCGCCACGGTGATCTGCAACACGCTTATCAACCAGGCCGGCGCGGGCTTTCTGGTTTGGGTCGACGAACTCGAGCCCTCTCTCCTCAATCAAGCCGTCAGGGCTTATCTCCTGTTCGACCGTGTACTCGACGGACGTACGTTGCGCTACAAGATCTGCGCTCTGGACGATCGAATCGCAGCCGCTCGGCAGCTCGAGCTTTTGCTGCGTTTGGAAAGCCTTCTGAACTCGTTCTGCCTGTGGGCGCTGCAAAAAGGCAAAGCGCTGCATCCGAGTCCCGAATCGGTAGCCCTGTGGCGCACGGACCTGGCACAGCATCTAGCTTATCTGGCGGAAAGTCTCGCAACGAGCGAGCTCCCGGATTACGAGCAGCGTATCTCGGATTCGGAAGCTTTGGGCTTCACCGTAGAAGAAGCCCGTCTCATGGCGCTCATGGAACGGCTGCACAACTTTCCGGCCTTGGTCGACTTGACCGCCCGCACGGGCGAGCCGCTTTCAAAGGTAGCCGAACTGAACGATGCGGTCGCCGACTATTTGGACTTAAGACGGCTGATTCCCCGGCTCGGGGACGTAAAACCCCGCAACCGCTGGGAACGCCGGGTACAAACTGCATTACTGGAACGGCTGAAGTCCGGCTCGGTCCGCTTCAGCCTCGCCATGCTGCGCGCCGGATTACGCGATCCGGCCGCATTTTTCGCCGGACCGCGTCTCCAACAACGCCTGGCGAAACTGCGCCGATTCGGACGGGAACTTAACGAATCTACGGAAGTCTCCCTGATTCCGTTCACTGCCCTGGTTACGGCGTTGGACGCCTTGCGGGAAGCCTGCGACGATCCCAGCGATTGACCGGACGCTCCAAGAGATTTCCCCTCGCCTTTGCGGGAGGATACAGTCGAAATCACGCGGCAAAATATGAATTTACTGGCCTTCGGGCGGGTCTTAGAGGTACACTATAGCCGCTTTTTTCAAGCTATCCGCCTGATCTAAAAGCCTTTACGGCAAAATCAATCCGCTCCGCCCCGGTAGCTCAGTAGGATAGAGCGTCCCCCTCCTAAGGGGAAGGTCGTACGTTCGAATCGTATCCGGGGCGCCAATTAAATCAATCACTTAGCTAAACCTTGATGGTCTTTCACGACCGTCAACGTGATTATTTCGTGACTTATCCAAGAAACTCAACGCAGCCCTGGTATTTTCCCAGTTTTGAAAAGGCCTGCTCGATAGGATTGAGATCCGGACTATGGGGCGGCAGCGCCTTGAGAATGGCTCCACGGGCTTCGATGGCCGTGCGAACCTCGTTGCCGCGATGCGGGACAAGTTATCCCAAACGACGATAGAGCGTGATTTTCCAGGTCTCGAAATTACGGTTAGAGTACCCGCCGTTCGATAGCCCATCTTTTTGGTTTCAAGCGCGAAAAGTCCAGTGTGTCTTCGGGCTTGAAACAACTCAACAACCACCGGCTGAAAGAAGATTTCACCGGGGCGGCGGGCATGAGGAACTTGCGCCTTCGTCGCAGTGGAAGACGAAACCCTAAACCTTCAATACAGGATGATCCGTTTACACTGATTCTGGTCGGCGAGATACGAAAGAGGCAAGAAAGGGGTCCCTGCGATCAATCCAGCGAAAGTGCCGAAGAACCAGGAGGCATTGCTGAGCGCTGATGCTATCGGCGGGGGGTGTTCCGAACGAGGTTTCGGGGTGATGAAATAATCGATGGGGCCGCCCACCAGATAAAGCGGAAGAACGGCAACGGCTGCCCCGATGCCGACAAGGTGACCTACGACGGTGGCCGGCATACACACGATGGCGTTTCGTCCATACGGACCCTGCTCGAAAAGCTTCTCGGAGAACCGGTAGGCGGGCAGGGCTTCCGGATGCTGTTTCGGACTGACCGCGCATCCGGTTAGAACGACCATAGCCAGAAAGACGAGCATTCGTTTGTATCGCACGTTCGCACCTCTCCATGAATCGTCATCCGTATCGTGCCGAAAGGCGTGAATCGCAGCCAGACTTCCTAAAGGATGCGCTCGGGGTAAATTGCCGTCAAGCAATGAGCAACGTAAGAACGTTCCGGCAAGGGTACTGGGCCGAGTACGCTGTATCGTAAGTTAGGATGAACCGTTCGGCGAAGGATTGAGCTCGATCGTCTCGCCAAGTCTCGCCAATATGGACAAAAATCGCGGCCTGGCCTTTCAGCTCATAAACCACGCCTATTGAAAAAGGCTCCGCAGCAATAACGCCAAGCCATAACACACGCTGGTCGTTATCGCCGCAAGACCCAGTGCGAGCCAGAAATTCAGCGCGCATTCCAGCAGCAGAGGCAAGATCCAGAAGAAGGCCAGTGAAGGTATCACCAGCCAGACGATTTGCCGCGAAAGCTCGGTTATCAGCTCGGTATCCCCGGTGTCGACATAGAGCCAGATGAGGGCCAGGATCGACGTGACGGGCAGGGAAGCAATGAGGGCGGCAACTAGACTACTCCGTTTCGCCGTCTCGGAAATGGCCGCGATCAGGAGGGCGGATATCAAGACCTTGATGGTGAAGTGCATGGGCTGTTTTTGTCGGCGTTCTGGACGAGGGCCGAGTGAGTATGCCAAAGTCTGGCGGCCGCGCAGCACTTTACGAACACACGCTCAGGGTTGATGTGCGGATAGGGATCTGGGTTCATGCAGTTGCGAGACCAGTATCTTGTCCACCCGGTTGCCGTCCATGTCGACGACTTCGAGCCGCAAGTCCTCGAATTCGAAACAGTCGGTGGCCTTGGGCACCCGGCCAAGTCGCAGCATGACGAAACCGCCTACGGTGTTGAAGCGTCCGTCGCGTTCCTCCGGCAATTCGTCCAGATCGAACAGTTCCTTCAGACGGTCGATGTCCACCATGCCGTCGATCAGCCAGGAACCGTCGTCCCGGCGGACGATGTCCGGTCTGTCCGCCCGCCCCCC
The DNA here is from genome assembly GCF_017832375.1 of Methylocaldum sp. RMAD-M. Classification (NCBI taxonomy): domain Bacteria; kingdom Pseudomonadati; phylum Pseudomonadota; class Gammaproteobacteria; order Methylococcales; family Methylococcaceae; genus Methylocaldum; species Methylocaldum sp. RMAD-M. The sequence goes on from NZ_JAFIBZ010000012.1 coordinate 140,036, forward strand.
GGCGGGCAAATCGCCGACGATAGCCTCTAAAACATCGCCAAGGGCCACCAGTCCATCGATTTCGCCGTATTCATCCACCACCAGCGCCGTGTGGAGATGGGATTTCCTGAACTCTTCCAGCAATTCCATGAGTGTCAGGGAATCCGGCACGAACAGCTCGTTGACCGCGATGGCGCGCAAGTCCGGCCGATCCCCCTGAAGCACACGATCCAACAGGTCCTTGGTTTTCACGAAGCCGACGACATCGTCTAGGCCGTCGTTGCACAAGGGCAAAACCCAGTGAGTGTGTTCCAGGATGCGCCTGCGGTTTTCCTCGAAGGGCTTCTGGAGATCGAGACAGACGATGTCCTTGCGCGGGGTCATGATGGCACCCACCTTGCGGTCACCCAGGCGGAGGATGTTTTCCATGAATTGTTGCTCCGCTTCTTCGAAAACCCCTTCCTCGGTACCCTGCTCCAGCAAGATCTTGATTTCTTCCTCGGTGACCGTGGGCTCCTTTTTCGGTTTGATCCGCAGCAGCCACAACACCAGTTCCGTGGAGAGGCTGAGCAGTTTCACGGCCGGCAGCAACACCAGGGACAGCCCGTGCATGGGCCTGGCGATCCACGCGGCGATGCGCTCGGGGAAATTGAGGGCGAGGCGTTTCGGCACCAGTTCTCCGACGATCAGGGAGAGATAGGTGATGACGACCACGGTGACCGCCAGCGCCAGTTCCTCCGCATAAGGCGCGAGCTGTGGAATTTGCTCAAGGTAGGGTAACAGCGGCTCGGCAATGGCGTCCTCGCCCAAGGCGCCGCTCAGAATGCCGATGGAGGTGATGCCGACCTGGATGGTCGACAGGAACCGGGTCGGTTGCTCGGCCAGTTCCAGTGCCTTGGACGCCCCGCCGCTCCCGCCCTCCGCCAGCTGCTGCAAGCGCACCCTGCGGGCGGACACAATGGCCATTTCCGACATCGCGAATATGCCATTCAAGAAAATCAACAATAAAATCAAACCGAATTCAAAAGCCATTCGTTAAATACTCAAACCAAAAAAATCGTAGCTGTTGATCTGGAAGCTGTCTTCAAACTGCCGCGCGTCGCCATACCGGCTTTGCTCAAGGGCTCGAAATGCGGATGAAAAACATCCCTGTTTCTCACTCACCACATCTCTGTGGTTCGCCCCTATGGGCGGCCAAGCCGTGCACCAATTTGCCGGGAGCAAACCGGAACGTGCGAAGCACGACCCGGAGGACGAGCCTCAAGGAAGAGGCGAGTAAATCGACCTCGCCACGCTACGCTGTCCCGCTTCGCTCGCGAGTCCGGGGCAGCCCGTCCCTGGCCTGCCCGCTCGTCGCGTTGCGCCTCGCCCTGCCGATTTGTCACCTTGCCGGGTGCGCTATTGCGCGTCCCATTTCTCTCCATGGACTCTACCAATCCAACGGCTTGTCATCATTTAGTAATGACACCGTAAATTAATCGTCAACGATATGTAACAGTGCTCGCCTATCGTCACGCTCTCAAGCATCTGGTTGGGCTAAAGCTACGAGCAGTGTAATGATGAGCGACCGACAATCTCACATTCAGCGGGAAAGCGCCGGCGGTAAGCCATCAAATTACCGATCCGGTAATCCCACCTTCCGATCGATTTCGGCAAAGCGCCCGATTCAGAGCGTGGTTTTAAGAGGTGGCACGGCGCGTGCCCTCTCGTCCGGCCTTTTGGAGCAATCAGGCACATTCAACGCGCTCTTGGCAATCCCAGCGTCAAAACCCGGAGAACAGCCGTCCCTTCGCATCAATCCGTCGGTATTCAATGCGACACCGGTAATGCGAACCGCTACCGCCACAGCATCGGCCGAACACGCTGAAAAGCAGCTCATTCTCTGGAGTCCACCGCTAGCAGGCAGCCATTACGCAATCAACGCCAAACCCGCTCCCGGCGACGAACCGGAGCTGCAAATCGGCTCCGAGCATTACGGGATGTATCTTTTTCCGATGGCCCGCGCCACCTTGACCTCTCATGGCCTTCTTTGCGCTAACCGCCGATATCTTAGCCAGCGGCTGCTGCATCCCTGCACGATTATCGGCGGAAAGCGTCCGGTCGACCCGATATCGAAAAAAGTCGCCGCTTATGGCGTGACTATCATGGAAATCAAAAAAGACGGCGCAGGTGAATGGAGCGTAATACCCGGCAAATACAATCGACGGATCACCGACAGCACGCCGGTGGACATTGCGGGGCCGGCGCGAGGTTCCGGCTTGCTGAAAACCGAGTACAGCCCGGACGGAACCAAAACCCGCGGAGTCTTCGTCAATTGCGCCTATAGTTTCACGCCTTGGCGAACCTATCTGGTCTGCGAAAGAAACTGGGCCATATACTTTATCAACCGAACCGGTCGTCCGCGAGAACATGCGCGTTATGGCATCAATACCGGCGGCGTCCGCCGTGAGTGGAGCGAGGACGACAGCGGCACCGGCGAGCACGCCCGCTTCGATGCTTCGGCAAGAGGCGCCGACGCCGCGGAAGATTATCGCAACGAACCAAACTGTCAGGGCTGGATTTTGGAGATCGACCCCTTCGATCCTGAAAGCACGCCCAAGAAACGTACCGCCATGGGACGGCTCGCCCATACCGGCGCCTGGCTGGCACCGGTGAAGGAAGGTCATCCGCTGGTCTGGTACATGAGCGATGACGACCCGGACGAGTACATCTACAAATTCGTCACCAAGGCTCGGTTCCACCGGCGAACCGCCAACGGCGACATGCTGGACGAGGGAACCTTGTACGCGGCACGGTTCAACGAGGATGGGACCGGCGACTGGCTGGCTCTGGACTTGGGCGATTCTTCCTTTCGAACCGCTGCCGCAGCTCGATCTGCGGTATTCAAGAACCAGGCCGATGTTCTAGTGAATACTCGTCTGGCGGCAGATGTAGTCGGAGCGACCGCGATGGACCGTCCGCAATGGCTTTCCGTCCATCCTCTATCCTGCGAGGTCTATCTCGCGATGACCGACGATCCCGACCGCACGGCACCAGGCACGCCGCGCGCCCCGAACAGCTGCGGCCACATCGTTCGCTGGAGCGAACAAGACAATCGCTCCTTTGCCACGAAATTCAAATGGGATCTCTTCGCAATTGCGCCCGAGAGCGACGCCCCCGCGCAGTCCGAGGCTCATGGTCCGGAGCGCTTGCCCAAGCGGACGGCTTCGCCGGCCTGAGCAACGTACGGATCGTTCCCTGAAAGTCTTCCCGGCCCGCGCATCCGCTTAGGTGGACGAATCGCCGGAAAACTGGCTCAACGCGCGTTGGGCGTCCTCGCGACCGATATAGTCGCCTTCGGTCCTAACGGCCTTTTCCAGGCGCTCCTTGGCCAGGGCCTTATCGCCCGCCTGGAGGTACACCATGCCGAGGTGATACTGGAAAATGGGTACCTCGGGCGCCTGCGCCACGGCCTTTTCCAACAGCGGCCGCGCCGTCGTCAACTCGCCCAACTGCCGGTAAATCCAGCCGAGCGTGTCGAGGAACGCGGGCTCGGTCGCCGTCTCGAACCGCTGGGCCAACGCCAGCGCCCGCTGGAGTTTGTCGCGGTCGGCCGCATCCAGGCTGAGCAGGGCGGCCAGGTTGTTGCGCGCCAGCGCGTCATTCGGGTTGCGGGCCAGGACCGCCTCATATTCCGCCATGGCCCCCGCCCAGTCCTTGCTGCGCTCCAGGACCCTGGCCAGTCCCATCCGCGCCGCGCGGTCCTCGGGCGCCGCCGCCAGCGCCCGCCGGTAGGCCGCCGCCGCGCCCTTCAGGTCCTTTTTCTGCTCATGGACCGCGGCAAGGTTGTGGTACGGCAGCCGCCATTGGGGATGGATCTCGATCGCCCGCTCAAAGGCTTGGATGGCCTCCGTCTCCTGGTTCCGCGCCAGATGGTAGAGCCCCAGTAACTGGTGGGCGGTCGGGTGCTTCGGATCGTCCTTCAGGGCTTTCCGGATCCGCGCCAGCGCCTTCTCCGGCTGCTGCGCGGCGAGGTGGAGCCCGACGATGGCCTTCAAGGGCTCGTAGTCGTTTTGGGCGCGGGAAAGCGCCGTTTCGTATTCCGCCAGCGCCGCCTCGGGCTGTTTCCGGCTTTGGTAGAGTTGGCCCAGGCGGAACGGCCCGACGGCTTTATCGGGGAAGCGGTCCTTGATCTCCTTGAGGAGCGGCTCCAGGGCGTCCGTCTGCTGGCTCGCCACCAGCAGGTCCGCCTTGAGGTTGAGCCCGTCGAGGTGCTTCGGCTGTTGCTTGAGGAATTCGTTGAGCTTGTCGAGGGCCAGGCTGGGGTTTTTTTGCCCGACCAGGAATTCGACCAGCAGTTTCCTCAGCCGGTAGTCCGCGGGGTTCACGGCCACCGCCTTGTCCAGTTGTTCCTGGGCCAGGGCGGGCTTGCCGTCCAGGAGATAGGCCTGGGCCAGCCGGGTCAGCACCTCGGTCGACTCCGGCTGATCTTTCAACAAGGCCCGGAACGCGGCGATGGCGTCCTGGGCCTCCCGCCGCGCCAGCGCCAGCCGGCCTTCAAGCGATAGCGCCGGATGGTCTTTGGGGTTTTCCGCCAGCACCTGTTTCACCAGGTCCCGCGCCTCGTCGCTCCGCCCGCGCTTCGCCAAAAGCTCCGCCAGCTGCGTCATGGCCTTGAAGCCGTCCGGCTGGTTTTCGTGGTCGGCGATCAGGGCGCGGTAGACGCTTTCCGCCTGATCGGCCTCGCCGAGCTGTTGGTGCACCTGGGCGAGCCCGAAACGCAGGGCGGTGTGCGTCGGGCGGGCCGCGATGACCGCGGTCAGTTCGCTGACCGCCCGCGCCCCGTCGCCGCGCTTCACGAAAAACTCGGCGAG